>NZ_JBHXTO010000046.1:0-59953 GCF_042677425.1 Streptomyces sp. NPDC127119
TTGCAGTGCCGGATCTCGAAGTCCGGGCCCAGAGCGTCCACCGTCGCGGGCGACAGCTCTTCAGCGATGAGTACGACAGGTTTCGAGCTCACGTGTGTCCTCACAAGTCCATTGCGGACGGCCGTCCCGACGGCCGCAGGCGGTGAAGGATTGCCGCGTGAAAGACGCACGACGCTGTGGGCCCGACGCGTATGTAGTGCTGCAGTCTAGTGGCGACGCGCCGTGTTCACGCGCCTCCGCAGAAGGATCACCCGCACGTGCACATCAGCGTGCATGATCCAGCACGCGCACAATTTAGCCCCTCCGGCGATTGAGGAGCGGGGTCCGGGGCGGAGCCCCGTGCCGGCACCTCAGGCGGACAGGCACGGCCGCGGCACCGGGGCGCACCCCCGGTACCACGGCCGGACCGACGGAGTCACTCGTCGTCGTTGACCCACGACATCAGCTTGCGCAGTTCCTTGCCGGTGGTCTCCAGCAGGGACTCGGCGTCAGCCGTCTTGTACTCGTTGTACTTCTTCAGACCGCCGTGGTACTCGTCCATCCACGCCTGGGCGAAGGTGCCGTCCTGGATCTCGGCGAGGACCTTCTTCATCTCGGCCTTGGTGGCGTCCGTGATGATCCGCGGGCCGGTGACGTAGTCGCCCCACTCGGCGGTCTCGGAGATCGACCAGCGCATCTTCTCCAGGCCGCCCTCGTACATGAGGTCGACGATGAGCTTCAGCTCGTGCAGGCACTCGAAGTACGCGATCTCCGGCTGGTAACCGGCCTCGGTCAGCGTCTCGAAGCCGGCCTTGACCAGCGCGGCCGTACCACCGCAGAGGACGGCCTGCTCACCGAACAGGTCGGTCTCGGTCTCCTCGGTGAAGGTCGTCTTGATGACGCCGGCGCGGGTGCCGCCGATGCCCTTCGCGTACGAGAGCGCCAGCGGGAAGCCGTTGCCGGTCGCGTCCTGCTCGACGGCCGCGATACACGGAACGCCGCGGCCCTCCTCGTACTGGCGGCGGACCAGGTGGCCCGGGCCCTTGGGGGCGACCATGCAGACATCGACGCCGGCCGGGGGCTTGATGAAGCCGAAGCGGATGTTCAGGCCGTGGCCGAAGAACAGCGCGTCGCCGTCGTTCAGGTTGTCCTTGATGGACTCCTCGTAGACCTGGGCCTGGATCGGGTCCGGGACGAGGATCATGATGACGTCGGCCTCGGCGGCGGCCTCCGAGGGGGTCACCACGCGCAGGCCCTGCTCCTCGGCCTTCGCCTTGGACTTGGAGCCCTCGTGCAGACCGACCCGGACGTCGACGCCCGAGTCACGGAGCGACAGCGCATGGGCGTGGCCCTGACTGCCGTAACCGATGACCGCGACCTTGCGGCCCTGGATGATGGACAGGTCGGCGTCAGCGTCGTAGAACAGCTCGGCCACTTTGGGTTCTCTCCTTGGTGTGCAGGTGTTGCGTCCCACCGTATGCCGGAGGGATGGGGGGAAGTTCCGGGGTCTCGGAATGCGGGCGGCCGACGGCTGCCGACCACCCGTTTCCGGTCGTACTCGCATCTCTTACGAGGCTCCGCGCGCGGCGGGGCCCGGGGGTCTACGCGGACCGCTCCAGGGCCCGCAGCGACCGGTCGGTGATCGAACGGGAGCCGCGGCCGATGGCGATCGTGCCGGACTGGACCAGCTCCTTGATGCCGAACGGCTCCAGCATCTTGAGCATGGCCTCCAGCTTGTCGGCGCCGCCGGTGGCCTCGATGGTGACGGCCTCCGGGGAGACGTCGACGGTCTTGGCGCGGAACAGCTGGACGATCTCCACGATCTGGGAACGCGTCTCGTTGTCGGCGCGCACCTTCACCAGAACGAGTTCGCGCTGAACGGCCGCGCCGGGTTCCAGCTCGACGATCTTCAGCACGTTGACGAGCTTGTTGAGCTGCTTGGTGACCTGTTCGAGCGGGAGTGCCTCGATCACGTTCACCACGATGGTGATGCGCGAGATGTCGGGGTGCTCGGTGACCCCGACGGCGAGGGAGTCGATGTTGAAGCCGCGGCGGGAGAACAGGGCGGTGATCCGGGCGAGGACACCGGGCTTGTTCTCCACCAGGACGGAGAGCGTGTGCTTGGACATGGGTCTGCTTCCTTTACCTACGGCTCTCAGTCGTCTTCGTTGTCGCCGAAGTCGGGGCGGACGTCCCGGGCGGCCAGGATCTCGTCGTTCGAGGTGCCGGCGGCGACCATCGGCCACACCATGGCGTCCTCGTGGACGATGAAGTCGATCACGACGGGACGGTCGTTGATCGAGTTCGCCTCTTCGATGACCTTGTCCAGGTCGTCGGCCGACTCGCAGCGGATCGCGTAGCAGCCCATGGCCTCCGACAGCTTCACGAAGTCGGGGACGCGGGTGCCGGCGCTCGGCTGCTTGCCGTCGGCGTCCGGACCGGAGTGCAGCACGGTGTTGGAGTACCGCTGGTTGTAGAAGAGGGTCTGCCACTGGCGGACCATCCCGAGGGCGCCGTTGTTGATGATGGCGACCTTGATCGGGATGTTGTTCAGGGCGCAGGTGGTGAGTTCCTGATTGGTCATCTGGAAGCAGCCGTCACCGTCGATCGCCCAGACCGTGCGGTCCGGTGCGCCGGCCTTGGCGCCCATCGCGGCCGGGACCGCGTAGCCCATGGTCCCGGCGCCGCCGGAGTTCAGCCAGGTCGCGGGCTGCTCGTACTGGATGTAGTGCGCGGCCCACATCTGGTGCTGGCCCACACCCGCGGCGAAGATCGTTCCCTGCGGGGCGAGTTGTCCGACGCGCTCGATGACCTGCTGCGGGGAGAGCGAGCCGTTGTCGGGCTGCTCGTACCCCAGCGGGTAGGTCTCGCGCCAGCGGCCGAGGTCCTTCCACCAGGCGGTGTAGTCGCCGGGGTGACCGTCGCTGTGCTCCTTCTGCACGGCCTGGATCAGATCCGCGATGACCTCGCGGGCGTCTCCGACGATCGGCACGTCGGCGGCGCGGTTCTTGCCGATCTCGGCCGGGTCGATATCGGCGTGGACGATCTTCGCGTGCGGGGCGAAGCTGTCCAGCTTGCCGGTGACACGGTCGTCGAAGCGGGCTCCGAGGGCGACGATCAGGTCGGCCTTCTGCAGCGCGGTGACGGCGGTGACCGAACCGTGCATGCCCGGCATTCCCACGTGCAGCGGGTGGCTGTCGGGGAATGCGCCGAGCGCCATCAGTGTGGTGGTGACGGGCGCTCCGGTGAGTTCTGCGAGGACCTTCAGTTCGGCGGTGGCACCGGACTTGATGACGCCGCCGCCGACGTAGAGGACGGGCCTCTTCGCCTGGGTGATCAGCCGGGCCGCCTCGCGGATCTGCTTGGCGTGCGGCTTGGTCACCGGGCGGTAGCCGGGCAGGTCCATGACCGGCGGCCAGGAGAAGGTGGTCCTGGCCTGGAGGATGTCCTTGGGGATGTCGACCAGGACCGGCCCGGGACGGCCGCTGGAGGCGATGTGGAACGCCTGCGCGATCGCCTGGGGGATGTCCTCCGCCCTGGTGACCAGGAAGCTGTGCTTGGTGATCGGCATGGTGATGCCGACGATGTCCGCCTCCTGGAAGGCGTCCGTGCCGATCGCCTTGGAGACGACCTGTCCCGTGATCGCGACCAGCGGCACGGAGTCCATGTGGGCGTCCGCGATCGGGGTGACCAGGTTGGTGGCGCCCGGCCCGGACGTCGCCATGCACACCCCGACCTTGCCGGTGGCCTGCGCGTATCCGGTGGCCGCGTGGCCTGCGCCCTGCTCGTGGCGGACCAGCACGTGCCGCACCCGCTTGGAGTCCATCAGCGGGTCGTACGCCGGAAGGATGGTGCCGCCGGGAATGCCGAATACCGTGTCGGCCCCGACCTCCTCAAGGGAGCGGACGAGGGACTGCGCTCCCGTCACCTGCTCGGGGGCGGACTGTTGTCCTCCGGAACGGGGCCGCGGCTGCGGGTGGTGGGCCCCGGTGGCCTGCTCGGTCATCGGCATTCTCTTCTCGATGCTGAGGGTTTTTGCGAGTTTTGAGCGGTGTGCGCTTACTGATCGACAGTCACTCGTGCAACAAAAAACCCCTCGTGCCGTGAGGCAGGCGAGGGGAGCGCGTCGGGTGCGGTAGCGGGGACTTCCGGGTCATCGATCCGGTGCTTCCCAGCTCAGCCGACGCGCTTTCCAAGTACGAGAATTCGGGTGCGCATGGCACAGACCCTCCCCCCGGCGCGCTGTGCGTGTCAAGTGGGTGGGACGGGAGTCTCATTATGTGAGCGCAGCGCGAGACCCGTTCCATACCCTCCGGAGGCGGCTCCCGCCGCATACGCACTTGCGCCCCCACCTGCGAAGACGCTGCTTCCACCACCTCCCGCGAAGACGGGTTCGACGGGGCCGTGGGGCACGGCGTAGACACCCCCGGCGAGTGCTCGGCGCATTCGGTACTCGTCCAGCGGTCCGGAGAAGGCCACGCCCTGTCCATGGGTGCAGCCCATCGAGCGCAGGGCGATGACCTGCTCGGGCAGATCGACGCCGTCGGCCACGGACTGCAGCCCCAGGTCGTTGGCGATCCGCAGCAGCCCGCTGGTGATCTTGTGCAGCCGGGCGGACTCGACGACGCCCTCGACCAGACCGCGGTCCAGCTTCAGTACGTCGACGGGGAGCCGGCGCAGCGCGGTGATCGTGGCGTAGCCGCTGCCGAAGCCTTCCAGGGCGATCCGCACACCGAGCCGCCTGAGCGTCTTCAGGCGGCGCTCCAGCTCGTCCAGGGAGACCTTGGGGTCCGTCTCGGCCAGTTCCACGATCAGGGCGCCCGAGGGCAGTCCGTGGCGGGTGAGGAGGGCCTCCACGGAACTCAGCGGCATGGAGCGGTCGAGGAGTCTGCGGGCGGTCATGCGGACGGCGACGGGCACGGCGAGCCCGGTGGCCGCGCGCTCGGCGGCCTGTTCGACCGCCTCCTCCAGCATCCAGCGGCCGAGCTCGGCGGTGCGGTCGCTGTCCTCGGCGACGCGCAGGAACTCGGCGGGCGTGAACAGCACGCCCTGGGCCGAGCGCCAGCGCGCCTGCGCGGCCACCGCGGTGATCCGGCCGGTGTCCAGACAGACCACGGGCTGGTGCAGCAGGGCGAACTCGCCGTCGTGCAGGGCGGCGCGCAGCCTGGTGGCCAGCTCCGCCTTGCGGACGACGTCCTGCTGCATCTGTGGCACGTACAGCTCGACGCGGCCCTTGCCCGCCGCCTTCGCGCGGTACATCGCCAGGTCGGCGTTGCGCAGCAGTTCGCCGGCGCCCAGGCCCGGCTCGGAGAAGGACACCCCGATGGAGGCGGCGACCCGGACATCGTTGCCGTCGATGAGGTACGGCTGCGACAGGGTCGTACGCAGCCGGTCGGCGAGTTCGAAGATGTGGCGCTCGCGCGCGGTGCGGTCGCGGGAGCCGTCACCGACGATGAGGGCCGCGAACTCGTCGCCGCCGAGCCGGGAGGCGGTGTCCCCCTTGCGGACCGCGTCCTGGAGCCTGCGGGCGGCCTGCACGAGGAGTTCGTCGCCGGCCTGGTGGCCGATGGTGTCGTTGACCGCCTTGAAGCCGTCGAGGTCGATGAAGAGCACGGCGGTGCCGTGGTCGGAGGAGCGGCGGCCGGAGAGCGCCTGTCCGACGCGCTGGGTGAACAGGGCGCGGTTGGGCAGGTCGGTCAGCGGGTCGTGTTCGGCGTTGTGCTGCAACTGGGCCTGCAGGCGGACCCGTTCGGTCACGTCACGGCTGTTGAAGATGAGGCCGCCGTGGTGGCGGTTGACGGTCGACTCGACGTTGAGCCAGCCTCCCCCGCTCTCGGCTCCGCCCGGCCGGGAGGTGCCCCCGCCGCCGGACCGGAAGCGGCACTCGATGCGGGTGGTGGGTTCCTCCGCGGGGCTCGCGGCGAGGAAGCGGCGCACCTCGTGCACCACGCAGCCCAGGTCCTCCGGGTGGATCAGCGTGGCGAGTTCGGACCCGACCAGCTCTTCCGCGGGCCGTCCGTAGACCCCGGCCGCGGCCGGGCTGACGTACCGCAGGATGCCGTTCGGAGCGGCGATCATGATGACGTCGCTGGAGCCCTGCACCAGGGAGCGGAAGTGGTTCTCCTTCTGCGCCAGTTCGTGGGTGAGGGTGATGTTGTCGACGAGCATGATGCCCTGGCGCACGACAAGGGCGAGCACGACCGTGCCCCCGGTGACGAGCACCACGCGGTCGACGCTGCGGCCGTTGAGCACGTTGTAGAGAATCCCCAGCGTGCAGACGGCGGCGGCCAGGTAGGGGGTGAGCGCCGCCAGCGAACTGCTGATGGGCCGACTGAGGGGGTACCGGCTGTGACCTCCCTCCTGGAGGGGCACGTGTGCCGGTTGTCCCTGCCGGGGCCCGGGCACATGGCCGTACACCACGCGCGTGTGCCCCTCTTCTTCCGTGTGTCCGTGCCCCTGCCCCACCCAGGGGGCGTAGGCGAGCAGCAGTGAGCCGGCGAACCAGCCCGCGTCGAGCAACTGCCCGGAGCGGTAGTCGTTGTGGAGCAGTGGCGAGGTGAACAGGGCGTCGCACATGACCGTCAGGGCCAGCGCCCCGATCGCGGTGTTCACCGCGGAGCGGTTCACCGCCGACCGCCTGAAGTGCAGTGCGAGCACCATGCTCACGAGAGCGATGTCGAGCAGCGGATACGCGAGCGACAGCGCGGTGTGCGGAACGCTCGGCTCCTCCGCCTTGGCCGCCTGGGCGAGCGCGAGACTCCAGGAGAGCGTCAGCAGCGAGCCGCCGATCAGCCAGGCGTCGAGGCCCAGGCAGACCCAACCGGCCTTGCTCACCGGTCGTTTGGCGAGGACGAGCAGTCCCACGATGGCCGGTGGGGCGAAGCACAGGAAGAACAGGTCGGCCCAGCTGGGGCTGGGCACCGGGCTCTCCAGGACGACCTCGTACCAGCCCCAGACGAGGTTGCCCACCGCCGCCATCGCGGAGGAGAGCGAGAAGAGCAGCCATGCGGGTCGAAAGCGGCTGCGCCGGGTGCGGGCGCAGAGGAAGCAGGAGACGGCCGCGGTGGCGGCCGCCGCGCTCAGCCCGAAGTCGCCCATGATCAGGGCGAGTCGTGGTGAGCCCCAGCCGAGCGCGGAACCGACGGCGTATCCCGCGCACATCAGGGCGAGCACGAGTTGCGGGACCAGGCCCGTCGCGCCCCCGGCGACCTGACCGCGGGCGAGCACCGCCCCCGGGGAGGTCACTGTGTCTCTCCGGGCCGAGCCGCCCCCGAGTCCCTCTGGTCCCGGTGCGCCGGATGGGCGTGACGCCTGCGCCCACTTGGCCGGCGGTGGTGATGGCCGCTGTGGCCGCATCTGCGCGCGGGTGGACACCAGGGTCGCCGTCGGCGACCCCGTCGCGTCGGATCGTTGGTCCATAGGCCGTGCATCGCCCGTCGCCCCCCTCGCTGTTGCTGTCTCTCAGTCCCCGGCGCCGGATGGTGCGCGGCGCAGCCCCTGTCGGGACGATACACCAGTCTCGTCACTCAGGGACATAGTTCCTCTACGCTCCGTGACGGCCGGAGAAGAAATGGACACGGCGCGCGTTCGATGGAATGCGGAGGGTACCCATGGGTGCCCGCCGTACGCGCCCGGACGGGAGAGGGGAGGACTACGAGCCCGTCGTAAGGACCACGTTCCGCAGTGGCTCCCGGTTCACGAAGCGGTTCAACTGGTCCAGGAGGAGCCGCCGGGCCCGTGGGAGGAACGCGGAGGTGGGGCCGCCCACATGGGGGCTGATGAGTACGTTCGGGGCGTGCCACAGAGGGTGCCCCGGCGGCAGCGGTTCGGGGTCGGTGACGTCCAGGGCCGCCCGGAGCCGGCCGCTCTCCAGCTCGGCGAGGAGCGCCCCGGTGTCGACGACACCGCCGCGGCCCACGTTCACGAGGAGCGCCCCGTCCTTCATGCGGGCCAGGAAATCGGCTCCGGCCAGGCCTTTCGTCTGCTCGGTGAGCGGCGTGATGAGCACCACCACATCGGCTTCCGGCAGGAGCTCCCGCAGGGCGGAAATCGGATGCACGGGGCCGCGCGCGGTCTCACGTGCGGAGCGCGCGACGCGCGCCACCCGCGCGAGCTCGAACGGCGCGAGCCGGTCCTCGATGGCCGAACCCACCGCTCCGTAGCCGACGATGAGAACGCTCTTGTCCGCGAGCGCGGGACGGAACCCGGACCGCCACTCCTCGCTGTCCTGCCCGCGGACGAAGTCGGGGACACCGCGCAGCGAGGCGAGGATCAGGGTGAGGGTGAGTTCGGCGGTGCTCGCGTCGTGCACACCGCGCGCGTTGCACAACCGCACTCCCCCGGGCAGCAGTTCAAGGCCCGGCTGCACATGGTCGATGCCTGCCGACAGGGTCTGCACGACCTGTACGGAGGTCATGCCGGCCAGGGGCCGCACGGAGACGTCGCCGCCCTTCATGTAGGGCACGACGTAGAAGGCGCAGTCGGCGGGGTCCGCGGGAAAGTCCTCCTCACCGTTCCAGTAGCGGTAGTCGAGTCCCTGGGGAAGGCCGTCGAGTTCGTCGGGCTGAAACGGGAGCCACACTTCGTACGTCATGGTCAGGAGGCTATGCGAAGCACCCGTGGACGCAGAGGTTAGTTTGGGGTGCCAGGAGAGGGAGGGCACGGCCAGGTGGAGCGCAGGACGATCGGGGCGGCGGCGCTCGAAGTGGGGGCTGTCGGTCTCGGGTGCATGCCGATGAGCTGGGCGTACGCGGGTTCGCGGCAGCGGGGTGCCGAATCGCTGCGGACCGTGCACGCGGCCCTCGACCGGGGCGTCACGCTCCTGGACACCGCCGACATGTACGGGCCGTTCACCAATGAGCTGCTGGTGGGCCGCGCGCTGAAGGGACGGCGCGCGGAGGCCTTCGTGTCGACCAAGGTCGGCCTGCTGGTGGGTGAGCAGCACATCGTGGCCAACGGCCGCCCCGGCTATGTGAAGCGGGCGTGCGACGCCTCGCTGCGGCGCTTGCAGACGGATGTCATAGATCTCTACCAACTGCACCGCGAGGACCCGGAGGTGCCGGTCGAGGAGACCTGGGGCGCGATGGCGGAGCTCGTCTCGGCCGGGAAGGTGCGGGCTCTGGGGCTGTGCGCGGTGGGCGCCCGGGCGGGCCGCGGGCCGGGTGCGCGGCTGCACGACGGGACGATACGGAAGCTGGAGCGGGTGCAGCAGGTCTTCCCGGTGAGCGCGGTGGAGGCCGAGCTGTCGGTGTGGTCGCCGGAGGCGCTGGAGTCCCTGCTGCCGTGGTGCGAGGCGCGCGGGGTCGGTTTCCTGGCCGCGATGCCGCTCGGCAACGGCTTCCTGACCGGGACCCTCACTCCCGGCGAGGGGTTCGAGCCCGACGACCTGCGGGCCAGGCATCCCCGGTTCACCGCCGAGATGATGGCCTCGAACCAGCCGATCGTCGTCGGGCTGCGCCGCATCGCCGCCCGCCACTCGGCCGCGTCGCAGGGCGCCGACGTCACTCCCGCGCAGGTGGCTCTCGCGTGGGTGCTGTCGCGCGGGGAGCAGGTGGTTCCGGTGCCCGGGACCAAGCGGGAGTGCTGGGCCGCGGAGAACGCGGCGGCTGCCGGGTTGCGGCTGACGGCGGAGGATCTCGCCGAGGTGGCGGAACTGCCGGCGGCGCTGGGGTCCTGGGACTGAACGGGATTCGGGGGCCCGAGCCGGGGTCTTGCGGCTGGGCCGGGGTCTTGCGGCTGGGCCGGGACACTCGGACCTAGCCCTGGTCCCGGAGCCTAATCGCCCGGTTCGGGCGGGGGTCCGGTGATTCGGTGTCCGTGATCGGGAACCCGGGAGGCCCGGGCGGTGTATGAAAAGTAGAACCTGCCACGTCGAAGGGATCCTGCATCGTGCAACGTCGAGCTGTGACGGCCGTGTTGGCCGCAGCCACGCTCCTGCTGACGGCCGGATGCTCCTCGGACGACGGGGGGAGTTCGGACGGCGGCGGGAGCACGCCCTGGGTCTCTCCGAAGCCCGGCACCTCGCCCCCGGCCTCCGAACGGGCCGCCGAGGAGGCACCGCCCGCCGAGGGCTCCGTGAAGGTCCTGCGGACCGTCACCGAGGGCCTCAAGACACCCTGGGGCCTGGCGCCCCTGCCCGAGGGCGGCCTCCTGGTGTCCTCGCGCGACGAGGGGACGATCACCCTGGTCGACGAGAAGACCGGCAAGAAGACCGAGGTCGGCTCGGTGCCCGGGGTCGCCCCCGGCGGCGAGGGCGGCCTGATGGGCCTGGCCCTGTCCCCGACGTACGCGTCGGACCACATGGTCTACGCGTACTTCACCTCGGACTCGGACAACCGCATCGTGCGCATGCAGTACGACGCGAAGAGGCCGGCCGGTGAGCGGCTGGGCGCCCCCGACACGGTGTTCCGGGGCATCCCCAAGGGCACGAACCACAACGGCGGCCGGATCGCCTTCGGCCCGGACAAGATGCTGTACGTGGGCACGGGTGAGACCTATGTCACCGAGCTGGCCCAGGACAAGAAGTCGACGGGCGGCAAGATCCTCCGCCTGACCCCGGAGGGCGAGCCGGCACCGGGCAACCCCTTCGACTCGCCCGTCTACTCGTACGGGCACCGCAATGTGCAGGGCCTGGCCTGGGACTCAAAGCAGCGGCTGTTCGCCTCGGAGTTCGGCCAGGACACCTGGGACGAGCTGAACCACATCAAGCCGGGCGGCAACTACGGCTGGCCGGACGTGGAGGGCAAGTCCGACGACTCCCGGTACGAGAGCCCGATCGACCAGTGGAGCACCGACGAGGCCTCTCCCAGCGGTATCGCCTACGTGGAGGGCTCCGTCTGGATGGCGGGCCTGCGCGGCAAGCGGCTGTGGCGCATCCCGCTCAAGGGCACGGAGGAGTCGGCGAAGCCCCAGGCCTTCCTGGAGGGCACGTACGGCCGGCTGCGCACGGTGGTGTCGGCGGGCGGCGACAAGCTGTGGCTGGTCACGAGCGAGACGGACGGCAGGGGCACCCCGGGCAGCGGGGACGACCGGATCCTGGAGCTGCAGGTGAAGTGAGACGAGGCGAGATCAGGTGAGGTGGGGTGAAGCGAGATGCTTAGGCGGGAGCTTCCGGGTCGTCCCGCTCCTGCGACTCGCGCTCCCCCTCCGGCCCGTCCCGCTCCCCCGTGGGCTGCGTCGGCGGGCGTACGACCACCTTGCCCGAGGTCAGATCTATGGGGCCCCGTCCGGGGTCGCCGTCGTTCAGATCCACGCGGGTCAGTTCCAGCCGCTTGTTCTCGTCCTCGGTGTGCTTGCGGCCCGGTGCGAACAGGTTCTCGATCATGTTGAACACAGCGGCTCCCTCGGCCCGGCGTCTCTTACAGCGTAAACCTCACCTCGTGGAAGTCATCCGGCTCGTCCGGTCGGGCGGGCGGCGGCCGTCTCCGGCGGGAACAGCCGCATCCGGTGCGCGACGGCCGCTGCCTCCCCGCGACCGGAGACGCCGAGTTTGGACAGGATGTTCGAGACGTGGACGCTGGCCGTCTTCGGGGAGATGAAGAGCTCCTCGGCGATCTGGCGGTTGGTGCGGCCGACGGCGACCAGTCGCAGGACGTCACGCTCGCGGCTGGTGAGGCCCAGCGCCTCCACCGGGTCGGCGGGAGCGAGGGTGGTCCGCCCGGCCGGGCGGGCGAGGGTGAGGCGGGCGCGCTGTGCGAGCAGGGCGACGGCGTCGGTGAGCGGCCGTGCGCCGAGGTGGTCGGCGACGGCCCGGGCCAGCCGCAGCAGTTCGGTGGCGCGGCCCCGCTCCTCCTCGGTACCGCCGGAGCCCAGCAGGGCCTCAGCGAGCCGGTAGCGGACGCGGGCCAGGTCGTACGGGCGCTCCAGCGGTTCGAACGCCGCGACGGCCTCGGACCAGTCGTCCGGGGTGTCCCGGCTCTCGGCACGCAGCAGTTCGACGCGTACCCAGCGCTCGTACGCCTGCCATACGGGGACGTTCGTGGCGAGGGACTTGGCGGTCGTGCGCAGGCGCTCGACGAGTTCGGCGCGGCCCGGTTCGGCGGCGGGCAGTCCGCGGGCGTCGGCCTCCGCGGTCGCCGCGGCGAGCAGCAGGGGCCAGCCGTAGCGCTGGGTGCCCGGCGGGAAGCCGAGACCCAGTGCCTCGTCCAGTTCGGTGCGGGCGTCGAGGAGGCGGCCCTCGCCGGCGGCGATGCCGATGGCGAGGGTGGTCAGGGGCAGCGCGTTCTGGGGCACGGCGTCGTGGGTGCCGAAGTGGCCGCGGGCCTCGGCCAGTCGGGCGCGTGCGGTGGGCAGGTCGCCCCGGGCCAGTTCGAGGCGGGCGTGGAGCATGGTGCGAAAGCCCCGGGGTTTGGCGCTCTGGCCGACCCGCTCGGAGTTGTATCCGGCTTCGGCGGCCTCGGGCCAGCGGCCCAGCGAGAAGAGGGACTCGCCGAGGTTGCCCCAGACCCAGGCCTCGGTGTCCAGGAGGCCGTATCTGCGGGTGAGCCGGACGCCTTCCTCCAGGATGCCGACGGCTTCCTGGGAGCGGCCGACGCCCTCCAGGTGGGAGGGCAGGTTCACATGGGCGCGGCCCATCACGTAGGCGGCGCCGAGTTCCATGGCCCGTTCCTTGACCTCGTGGACCTCGGCGAGGCCGGCGCCGATGTCGCCGGACTCCACGAGGAGGCCGCCCAGGGTGAGGCGGGCGTTCAGCTCGATGTCGCGGGCTCCGACCATGCGGGCGTACTGCACGGCGCGTTCGGCGGCCTGGAGCGCGTCCGGGCCGGGCCGGTGCACCATCAGCCAGTTGGCGACGTGGGCGAGGACGTCGGCGTGCACCTCGGAGGGCGGCAGTCCCCGGACGAGGTCCTGCGCGGTGCCGAGTTCCTGCCAGCCGTCGCCGAGGCCCTGTCCCTCGACGAGGCGGGAGCGCTGGATCCAGAACCAGGCGGCGCGCAGGGGGTCCTGCTCGTCCTCCAGGAGGTGCAGGGCCCGTTTGGTTATCTTCAGCGCGCGTTTGCGTTCCCCGCAGAACCGGCCCGCGACGGCGGCCTCGGCCATGAGGTCGAGGTAGTGCAGCGGGGTGGTGGACGGGTCGCGGCCGTCGGCGCTCCCGCCGCGTACTTCGGGCAGTGCGGGCGGATAGGCCTCGCTGTAGTCGGCGGTGCGCAGGGCGGCGCGTACGGGCTCGGGGGCGGTGTCCCACAGTTCCATCGCCCGTTCCAGGAGGCGTACCTGCTCCGAGTAGGCGTGCCGGCGGCGGGCCGCGACGGAGGCGTCGAGGACGGCGGGCAGGGCCTTGGCGGCGTCGTGCGCGTGGTACCAGTGGCTGGCCAGCCGGGCGGCGCGCTCGCCTGCCGGTACGAGCGAGGGGTCGGCCTCCAGGACTTCCGCGTACCGGCGGTTGAGGCGGGAGCGCTCGCCGGGGAGCAGGTCGTCGCCGACGGCCTCGCGCACGAGGGAGTGGCGGAAGCGGTAGCCGTCGCCGTCGTGCGTCGCGAGGAGGATGTTGGCGCCGACGGCGGCCCGCAGTGCCTCGATGAGGTCGTCCTCGGAGAGCCGGGCCACGGCGGCGAGCAGCCGGTACTCCACGGTCGAGCCGCCCTCGGCGACGATCCTGGCGACCCGCTGGGAGCTCTCGGGCAGGCTCTCGACGCGGACGAGGAGCAGGTCGCGCAGGGAGTCGGTGAGGCCGGTGGCGCAGCCGTCGAGGGCGGCGACGGCCAGTTCCTCGACGAAGAAGGCGTTGCCGTCGGAGCGGGCGAAGATGTCGTCGACCTGGACCGGGTCGGGCTCGGAGCCGAGGATTCCGGCGATCTGGCGGGCGACTTCGGCGCGGGTGAAGCGGCGCAGCTCGATCCGGCGGACGGTGCGCAGCCGGTCGAGTTCGGCGAGCAGCGGGCGCAGGGGGTGGCGGCGGTGGATGTCGTCGGCGCGGTAGGTGGCGACGACGAGGAGGTGGCCGCTGCGCAGGGTCCGGAAGAGGTAGGCGAGGAGGTGGCGGGTGGAGGCGTCCGCCCAGTGCAGGTCCTCCAGGAGGACGACGACGGGGCGGTCGGCGGCGACGCGTTCCAGGAGGCGGACGGTGAGTTCGAAGAGGCGGGCCATGCCGTCCTCGTCGTGCCGCCCGCGAGTGCTCTCCCCCAACTCGGGCAGCAGCCGGGCCAGTTCCTCCTCCTGGCCCGCGGCGGCGGCGGCCAGTGCGTCGGGCAGGTGGCGGCGCAGGGCCCGCAGGGCGGTGGAGAAGGGGGCGAAGGGGAGTCCGTCGGCGCCGATCTCGACGCAGCCGCCGACGGCCACGACGGTGCCCTCGCGGCAGGCGGCCGTCGCGAACTCCTCGATGAGCCGCGTCTTTCCGACGCCGGCCTCACCGCCGAGGAGCAATGCCTGTGGCTCGCCCGCGGCGGCACGGGCGAGCGCGTCGTTCAGTACGCCCAGCTCGTCGGCCCGACCGACGAAGACCGGACTGACGGACCTGGTCTCCACAGCGCCGAGCATCGCACAGGGGTCGGACACGGCGTCACTGGTTATCGGCGTCCCGCCCCGGACCACGGACGCGCCCGCCGGAGCCTTGCTCCCGCCCACCACCGCGGGCCCGTCCGCGTCGGCGGACGGGCCCGTGGTGGTGGTGCGTGCGGGGCGGCCGACCCCCGTGCGGCCGCCCTGCCGTGCCCCGGCGTTCACGCGGCGCGTGCGAACCGGGGCCTGCGGGAGCGGTGGCCGTTCACCCGCCCCTCGCCGTCGTGATCGGATCGCGCGGCCTCGTGGCGGGCGGCGCGGCGGGTGCGGGCGGCCTCGCGGGCCATGCGGTAGTTGTCGGCGGCGCGGATCATCTCCGCGGAACGGATCTGCTGGAGCTCGTACTCGAACATCTCGTACCCCTTGGGAAGAGTGACCGGCGGAAGGTCACCGTCGGTTTCGGCTTCGCTCGTTCGCGATGCCTCAACCTTCGTCTCCGAGGGGGGTGCGCCACATCGGGAGAGTTCCGCATCTTGGACGCGCGAGGGGCCTTAGTCCCGCCGTGAGTGGCTCACGGCGGGACTAAGGCCCCTCAGGACGTGCGGTCGTGCGCGTACGCGGGGTCGGTCAGCCGGTGGTCGTCGGCATGCCGAGGAGGACGTCGGAGTACTTGAGCGCGGCCAGCAGCAGGCCGATGACGCCGAGCGAGACACCCGCCCAGGCGACGGACTTGACCCACGGGGACTGCGCGGGAATCCGGTCCGGGTTGCCGAACGCGGGCCTCACCAGCACCACGACACCGACGATCAGCGCGGCCAGCGCGAAGAAGCCGGCGACGAGGGCGTTGGCGTTCCAGGAGTCGGCGTACACCTGCTTGATCTGGGTGGCGACGGGCGAGCCCTGCGCGGTCTCCAACTGGCCGTACAGCGAGTCGCGCGCCTGCGCGATGGTGCCGACCCAGCTGCCGGTCAGGGAGACGATGCCCAGTCCGGCGGAGACGACGGCGGCGGCGCCCAGGCCCACACCGGAACCGGTTCCCGCAGCGGCCACGACCTGCTCGTCCTGCTCCAGCTCGCCGTCGCCCTCACCGGCGAGGTCGTCCTCGTCCGGGTTCTCGGAGGTCTTGACCTCCTCGACCTCTCCGACCGCGCCGACGGCACCGTCGGTGCCCTTCTCGTCACTCTTTCCGAGCTTCACGGCCTCGTCGTCGCGCTGTGCCTCGGTGCCGGTCTCGATTCCGGCCTCGTTCTCTGTCTTGGTTCCCATGCTCCGCACCGTACGGACGCTGTCTGAGAATTTCTTTAAGATCCCGGGATCCTCACGCACGGGTCGGCAGATCCCCTTGTCCGGCGGCTGCCGCGCGTGCGGCCCGCCACTCCCGCGCGAGGACCGACCACACCTCCGTGTCCTGCCGTACGCCCCGGTGGGGCCAGTTCTCGCGCAGGACGCCCTCGCGGCTCATGCCGAGCCGGCGCGCCACGTTGAGGCTGGGCACGTTGGCGACGGCCGCGTGCCACTCCACGCGGTGGATGCCGCGGACGTCGACCGCCCAGTCGATGAGGACGCGGATCGCGCGCGTGATCAGACCACGGCCCGCCGCCGCGGGCTCCAGCCAGCAGCCGACCTCGCAGACCCCGTGCTCGGCGTCGAAGACGCGGAAGAGCACACCGCCGACGAGCTGCCCGTCCAGCCACACCCCGTGCAGGCTGCCCGTGTCGGCGGCCTTCTTGTCGGCGAACGACTGGAGCAGCTCGCGCGCGGAGTCGGCGTCCGTGACGCGCGACCCGAAGGAGATGTACTGCTGGACGAACTCGCGTCCGCGGTCGAGATGGGCCAGGAACTCGTCCGCGTGCCACGGCTCCAGAGGCCGCAGTTCGCTGCCGTCGTCACCCAGGGATATCGCGTACATCCTGCTGTCGCTCCTTCACGAGTACCGCCACGGGTACGTCCGCCGGTGCGTCCACCGCGTCCACCGCGTCCGCCGCACCCGGCGCGTCCACGAGCGCGTCGCCGCGCGCCCCGGGGATCGTCGCACGACGGCCCGGACCGGCGGTACGGATTTCCGGCGGCTCGATACTGAGCCGCGGCAGGCGCCGGTCGAGCCAGCCGGGCAGCCACCAGTTGGCGCCGCCGAGCAGGTGCATGAGGGCGGGCACCAGGAGCGTACGCAGCACGAACGCGTCGAGGGCGACGGCGGCGGCCAGTCCGACGCCGAACATCGCGATCACGCGGTCGCCGCTGAGCACGAAGGCCAGGAAGACCGAGATCATGATCACGGCGGCGGAGTTGATCACCCGGCCGGTCTCCGCGAGGCCCACCCGGACGGCTCGGCGGTTGTCGCCGGTCTCCAGCCACTCCTCGTACATCCGGCCGACCAGGAACACCTGGTAGTCCATGGAGAGCCCGAAGAGCACGGAGACCATGATCACGGGCAGGAAGGGCTCGATCGGACCGGCCCGGCCCAGGCCCAGCAGTTCGCTGCCCCAGCCCCACTGGAAGATCGCGACGACGACCCCGAAGGAGGCGGCGACGGCGGCGACGTTCATCGCGGCGGCCTTCAGCGGGATGCCGACGGACCGGAAGGCGAACAGCAGCAGGAGGCAGCCCAGACCGATCACCACGCCCACGAAGAGGGGCAGTTTGCCGACGATGACGTCCGCGAAGTCGTCGTATCCGGCGGTGATGCCGCCGACCTGGAGGTCGAGCGTGGTGCCGGTCCCGGCCCGCGGCAGCACGTCGGTACGGAGCCGTTCGACGAGTTCGCTGGTCTGCCGCGACTGCGGTGAGGACTCCGGTACGACGACGAGGTAGGCGGTGTCCCCGTCGCCGTCGTACGTCACCGGGGTCACATCCCGCACGCCTTCGGTCTCCCGGAGCGTGGCGTCGAGATTGTCGAGGGCGAGCCGGTCCTGGCCACCGGTGACGGGCGTGACGAGGGTCAGCGGCCCGTTCATGCCCGGCCCGAAGCCCTCCGAGATCAGGTCGTACGCCTGTCGCGTGGTGGCCGTTCCCGGGTTGTTGCCCTGGTCGGAGGTGCCCAGGTGCAGCGAGAACATCGGCACCGCGAGCAGCGCCATCACGGCGACGGCGGCGCCGCCGAGGAGCTTGGGATGGCGTTCGACGAAGGCGGACCAGCGGGCGGCGAGCCCGGTGGGGACCTCCGGTTCGGGCCCGTGCTCGGCCAGCCTGCGGCGTTCGCGGCGGGTCAGCGCGCGCATGCCGATGAAGGAGAGCAGCGCGGGCAGCAGGGTGACGGAGGCCGCGACCGTGAGGACCACGGTGAGCGAGGCGGCGATCGCGACACCGTTCAGGAAACCGAGCCGCAGGATGAGCATGCCCAGCAGGGCCACGCAGACGGTGGCGCCCGCGAAGACGACCGCGCGCCCGGTGGTGGCCACCGCGTTGCGGGCGGCCTCCTCGACCGGGAGACCGCGCTTGAGGCCGCGGCGGTGCCTGGTCACGATGAACAGCGCGTAGTCGATGCCGACGCCCAGCCCGATCAGCAGGCCGAGCATGGGCGCGAAGTCGGCGACGGTCATCACATGCCCGAGCAGCGCGATGCCCGCGTACGCGGTGCCGACGCTGACCAGGGCCGTGGCGATGGGCAGGGCCGAAGCGGCGAGGGAGCCGAAGGCGAGGAAGAGGACCACCGCGGCGACGGCCACGCCGACGATCTCGGCAAGGTGTCCGCCGGAGGACTCGGTGAGGGCGACGGCCTGGCCGCCCAGCTCGACCTGGAGTCCGTCGGTCCCGGCCGCCTTCGCGGCGGCGACGACGGCCGAGGCCTCGCCCCGGTCGATGTTCTCGGCCGGCTCGTCGAAGATCACCGTGGCGTAGGCGGTACGCCCGTCGCCGCTGATCTGCCCGGAACCGGGCCCCTCACTGCCGGGACCGTCGCTGCCGGGACCGCCGTAGGGGCTGACGACCGCGGCCACCCCCGGCAGACCGGCGATCCGGTCGAGGGTGCGGGTCATGGTCTGTTCGACGTCGGCGGCGCGGACCGTACCCGGGGTGGAGTGCCAGACGACGGTGTCGCCGTCGCCGCCGAGGCCGGGGAAGTTGTCCTGGAGCAGTTCGGCGGCCCGACCCGACTCGGTGCCCGGCACCTGGTAGTCGTTCGAGTACGCGGAACCGGCGACCAGTGCGGCGGTGGCGGTCCCACCGAAGGCGACGAGCCAGAGCAGTAGAGCGACGAGACGGTGCTGCACACACCAACGTGCGAGGGCTGCCACGGACGAGCTCCCTGGGGGATTTGTGGATCTTTATCGGGAACTGCCCGCAAAGAACGCATGACCGATGCGTTGTCACTCTTGCAGCCGAAAGTGATCGTTGGACTCATTCATGGCCTTACTCACAGGAATGCGAGCCAGTTCACACGACAATCCAACAAACTCTGTAGCCCCACGGCTCAGCACGTCCCATCCAGGGACTCCCATCCAGGGACTCCCATCCAGGGGCGCGGGGAACGGCGCAATCTTGTCGCTTTCAGGCGCGCGGGGACCGGCGCAGTCGTGTCACTTTCAGGGGCGCGGGGACCGGCGCAGTCTTTTCGCTTTTAGGGGCGCGGGGAACTGCGCAATCTTTTGGGCCCGCCCCCACGGACCCGCACCCGTCAACGCACCCAAAAGCGGGGCCCCGGACGGCGGAACGCCGAAGGGCGTCGCACCCTCAGGTGCAACGCCCCTCCGCACAGACAAGCAGGGCTATCCCTCGACGCCCAGCTTCTCAAGGATCAGCTCCTTGACCCGCGCAGCGTCAGCCTGCCCCCGCGTGGCCTTCATGACGGCCCCCACCAGGGCGCCGACCGCAGCCACCTTGCCGCCACGAATCTTGTCGGCGACACCCGGGTTGCCCGCGATGGCCTCGTCGACGGCGGCCGTCAACGCGCCCTCGTCGGAGACGACCTTCAGACCGCGCTTCTCGACGACCTCGTCCGGCGTGCCCTCGCCCTTGATGACGCCGTCGATGACCTGCCGGGCCAGCTTGTCGTTGAGGGACCCGTCGACGACCAGCGCGGCCACCCGGGCGACCTGCTCGGGCGTGATGGCCAGCCCGTCCAGGGACACCCCGGACTCGTTGGCCGCACGCGCCAGCTCGCCCATCCACCACTTGCGCGCGGAGGCCGCGTCGGCCCCCGCCGCGATCGTGGCGACGATGAGGTCGATGGCACCGGCGTTGAGCATCGACTGCATGTCGTGGGCGTTGACGCCCCACTCCTCGCGCAGCCGGTTGCGACGGGCCAGCGGCTGCTCGGGCAGACCCGCGCGCAGCTCCTCGACCCACGCGCGGGACGGCGCGACCGGTACGAGGTCGGGCTCCGGGAAGTACCGGTAGTCCTCGGCCTCCTCCTTCACACGCCCCGAGGTCGTCGACCCGGTGTCCTCGTGGAAGTGGCGGGTCTCCTGGATGATCGTGCCGCCGTCGTTGAGCACGGCGGCGTGCCGCTGGATCTCGAACCGGGCCGCACGCTCCACGGACCGCAGCGAGTTGACGTTCTTCGTCTCGCTGCGCGTACCGAACTTCTCCCGGCCGTGCGGGCGCAGCGACAGGTTCACGTCGCACCGCATCTGGCCCTGCTCCATGCGCGCTTCCGAGACACCGAGCGCCTTGATGAGTTCGCGCAGTTCGGCGACGTACGCCTTGGCGACCTCGGGGGCACGCTCGCCCGCGCCCTCGATCGGCTTGGTGACGATCTCGATGAGCGGGATGCCGGCGCGGTTGTAGTCGAGCAGCGAGTGCGAGGCGCCGTGGATACGGCCCGTCGCGCCACCGACGTGCAGCGACTTGCCGGTGTCCTCCTCCATGTGGGCGCGCTCGATCTCCACACGGAAGATCTCGCCGTCCTCCAGCTGGACGTCGAGGTAGCCGTTGAAGGCGATCGGCTCGTCGTACTGGGAGGTCTGGAAGTTCTTCGGCATGTCCGGATAGAAGTAGTTCTTCCGGGCGAAGCGGCACCACTCGGCGATCTCGCAGTGCAGCGCGAGGCCGATCTTGATCGCGGACTCGACGCCGATCGCGTTGACGACCGGCAGCGCGCCGGGCATGCCCAGACAGGTCGGGCAGGCCTGCGAGTTGGGCTCGGCGCCCAGCTCGGTGGAACAGCCGCAGAACATCTTGGTCTTGGTGCCGAGTTCGACATGGACTTCGAGGCCCATGACGGGGTCGTACGACGCCAGCGCGTCCTCGTACGACACCAGGTCAGTCGTGGCAGTCACGGTGAAACTTTCCCTCTCAGCCCAGCAGGACGTCGTCGTCGCCCAGGCGCTTGAGCTCCCGGTAGAGGATGGCGAGGCCGGTGACGATGGCGGCGGCGGATACGGTCGCGTCGATCAGCCTCAGCGTGTCCCCGTCACTGCGGGCCAGCTTGATCTGCTTGGCGACGCTGATCGCGCCGAACGCGGTGCTGCCGAGCGACACGTACAGCCCGGTCTTCGACTTCTTGAAGTTCTTTGCCTTCTTGGCCATGGCGGTCACAGCGACGGAGCCTCCTCGATCAACGGGTGGCCCCAGCGTTCCACGAACGCGGCCTCTACGGCGGCTCCCACCTTGTACAGGCGGTCGTCCTTGAGGGCCGGCGCGATGATCTGGAGGCCGACGGGCAGGTTGTCCTCGGGTGCGAGGCCGCAGGGCAGCGACATCGCGGCGTTGCCCGCGAGGTTGGTCGGGATGGTGCACAGGTCCGCGAGGTACATCGCCATCGGGTCGTCGGCGCGCTCGCCGATCGGGAAGGCGGTGGTCGGTGTCGTCGGCGAGACGATCACGTCGACCTGCTCGAACGCCTTCTCGAAGTCCCGCGTGATGAGCGTACGGACCTTCTGGGCGCTGCCGTAGTACGCGTCGTAGTAGCCGGAGCTGAGGGCGTACGTGCCGAGCATGATGCGGCGCTTGACCTCGTCGCCGAAGCCCGCCTCACGGGTGAGGGCGGTGACCTCCTCGGCGGAGTGCGTGCCGTCGTCACCGATGCGCAGGCCGTAGCGCAGACCGTCGAACCGGGCGAGGTTGCTCGAACACTCGGACGGGGCGATGAGGTAGTACGCCGACAGGGCCAGGTCGAAGGACGGGCAGTCCAGCTCGACGATCTCGGCGCCCAGTTCCTTCAGGAGCGCGACCGACTCGTCGAAGCGCTGCACGACACCGGCCTGGTAGCCCTCGCCGCGGAACTGCTTGACGACGCCGACGCGCATACCGTCCACGCTGCCGTTGCGGGCGGCCTCGACGACGGCCGGGACAGGCTCGTCGATGGAGGTCGAGTCCATCGGGTCGTGTCCGGCGATGACCTCGTGCAGCAGGGCCGCGTCGAGCACAGTACGGGCGCAGGGCCCGCCCTGGTCGAGGCTGCTGCTGAAGGCCACCATGCCGTACCGGGACACCCCGCCGTACGTCGGCTTGACGCCGACCGTGCCGGTGACGGCGGCGGGCTGGCGGATGGAACCGCCGGTGTCCGTGCCGATCGCGAGGGGCGCCTGGTAGGAAGCGAGGGCCGCGGACGAACCGCCGCCGGAGCCGCCGGGGATGCGTGACAGGTCCCAGGGGTTGCCGGTCGGGCCGTACGCGCTGTTCTCGGTGGAGGACCCCATGGCGAACTCGTCCATGTTGGTCTTGCCGAGGATGACGACGTCGGCCGCCTTGAGCCGCGCGGTGACCGTGGCGTCGTAGGGCGGGATCCAGCCTTCGAGCATCTTGGACCCGACGGTGGTCGGGATGCCCTTGGTGGTGAAGATGTCCTTGAGGGCGAGGGGCACACCGGCGAGCGGCCCCAGCTTCTCCCCCCTCTCCCGCTTCTCGTCGACCGCGCGGGCCTGGGCGAGCGCCCCTTCCCGGTCGACGTGCAGGAAGGCGTGCACCTTCTCGTCGACGGCGCCGATGCGCGCGAGGTGCGCCTCGGTGACCTCGACGGCGGTCAGTTCACCGGAGGCGATCGCGGCGGCGATCTCGGCGGCGGTGAGCTTGATGATGTTGACGTTGCTGTCCGTCATGGTGATTAGTCCTCCCCCAGGATCTGCGGCACCTTGAAACGCTGCTGCTCCTGGGCCGGGGCGCCGGAGAGCGCCTGCTCGGGGGTGAGCGACGGACGGACCTCGTCCGCGCGCATGACGTTCGTCAGCGGCAGCGGGTGGGAGGTCGGCGGTACGTCTTGGTCGGCGACCTCGCTGACGCGGGCGACCGCGCCGATGATGTCGTCGAGCTGACCGGCGAAGTGGTCGAGCTCTTCGCCCTTCAGCTCCAGACGCGCCAGTCGGGCGAGGTGGGCGACCTCCTCGCGCGTGATGCCAGGCATGCAGCGATCCTCAGGGGTGAGTGCGTGTGGTGAGCCCCAATCCTATGGGGCACGACCAGATCCCCGTACATCGGTTTCCCCCACCCCACCTCACACCCACGCCACACGGGCAACACACCCCACGCGGACGACACGAACCGCGGGCCGCACGGACGGCAACCACGCGGCCCGCACGCCGGACGGACGAAACCGTGCGGGCCGCGCGCGACGGCCGGCCGGGACCGCGCCAGGCGTCGCGCCGGACGGGTGGGCCCACGTCACGGCCGGGACCGCGAAGGCGTCGTGCCGGACGGGCGCGGGACCGCGCTGGGCCTCACCACGGGCGGGCGCCGACGGCGGGCTGGGCCCACGGGACACGCCCACCCGTCGGAACGCCTGTCACGGGTGGGCGGGTGGGAAAAAAGGTCCTTACTCGTCCGCAGCTGCCGCAGGCAACGCGGCAGCGGGCCGCTGCCACCCCCGGGACCCCCGCGCCAGCAACCACGCCGTGGCCTCGTCCGGAGGCATCGCCGCGGCGACCAGCCACCCCTGAACCGCGTCGCACCCGAGGTCGCGCAACCGCTCCCACGTCTCGTCGTCCTCGACGCCCTCCGCGACGACGAGCAGCCCGAGCGAGTGCGCGAGATCCACCGTGCACCGCACGATCTCCGCGTCCTCCGTGTCCACCGCGAGCCGCGCCACGAACGAGCGGTCGATCTTCAGCTCGCTCACCGGCAGCCGCCGCAGATGCACCAGCGACGAGTACCCGGTCCCGAAGTCGTCGAGGGACATCTTCACGCCGTGCGCGGTCAGCGCGGCGAGGGTGTCCGCGGCCCGCTGCGGGTCCTCCAGCAGGACGTGCTCCGTGATCTCCAGCTGCAGCGCCCCCGCGGGGACCCCGTGCCGGGCGAGCCGCGCGGCCACCGATCCCGCGAAGCCGGGGGTGTGGACGTCCCGGGGCGACACGTTGACGGCGACCGGCACCCGAAGCCCCTGGGCCCGCCAGCGCGCGACCTGCGCGAGCGCCGCCTCCAGTACGTACTCGGTCAGATGCGGCATCAGACCGGACGACTCGGCGATGGCTATGAACTCGTCCGGCGGCACCTTCCCGCGCTCGGGATGCACCCACCGTACGAGCGCCTCGAGTCCGGCGACCTGCCCGTCGAAGCGCACCTTCGGCTGGTAGTGCAGTTCGACGTCGCCCGCGTCGAGCGCCCGCCGCAGATCGCCCAGCAGTCCGAGCCGGTCGGGGGTGTTGGAGTCCCGCTTGGACTCGTAGACCTCCACCCCCGTACGGTCCCGCTTCGCCTGGTACATCGCGACGTCCGCCCGCCGCAGCAGCCCCTCCGCGTCCAGCGCGTGGTCGGGGAAGACGGCGAGCCCGGCGCTGGCCTCCAGCACGAGCGTCAGCCCGTCGAGGTCGAGCGGCGACCCGAGCGCGGTGACGAGGCCGCGGGCGACCCGCGTCGCCGAGGTCGTCGAGTCGGCGACGGGCAGCAGCACGGCGAACTCGTCCCCGCCCAGCCGCGCGGCCTCCGCCCCGCGCGGCAGGGCGACCCGCAGCCGGTCCGCTATCTGCAACAGCAGCCGGTCCCCGGCGAGATGCCCGAGGGTGTCATTCACGGACCTGAAGCGGTCCAGGTCGATCAGCATCAGAGCGGAACGCGCACCGATCCGTTCGGCGTCGTCGAGCGCCCGCCAGGTCCGTTCGAGCAGCCACTGCCGGTTGGGCAGACCCGTGAGGGGATCACGCAGTTGCTCCTCGGCCCGGGCCCGCGCTATCCAGAGCGTGGAGTCGAGGGCGATGAGGGGCACGGCGAAGAGCGGCAGGAGCGCGGGAAGGGCGATGGCGACTACGCAGATCAGCGGAGCGATGCCGAGCAGTGCGACGGCCACGAGCCCCTGTCTGACCAGTGCCGTGCGGGCGACGGTCGGCAGTCCCGGCGTGCGAGGCGCGTGGAGGTACCAGAGCAGCGCGCGGCTCACGAGGAGATACGCCCCGGCCGCCAACACCACCTGAGGCACGGTGAAAACGGTCCAGTTCTCCGGTTTCCAGGGCGCCTCGACGGACGGCACCCGGCCGAACGCGGCCAGCACCAGCGCCCCCGCGCCGATGCCGAGGATGTCCACCGCGCCGTGCAGGATGCCCTGGCGCCAGCGGTGCCGGCGGGCTATGCCGACGAGCACGACGACGGTGAGGCTGACCATTCCGGCCGGCACCCAGCCGTACAGCAGCAGGACGGCGAGGGTGAGGGCCGCTCCGGAGCCCGTGCCGCCCCACCATCGGGACCGTCCCAGGGCGACCAGATGCCCGACGATGACGCCGACCAGGACGGCCAGCGCCCAGCCGGCCGAGCCGGACGGGAAGAGCGAGTGGTGGCCGGTGAAGGCTCGGTAGAAACCCGCGCCCAGCACGGCCGCGGCGGCCACGACGACCGCCGTGGGCAGCGCGGGCCAGGTCAGCTGCCGGTCGGTCTCCTGGCCGGGCAGCTGGGAGTGGGAGCCGTGGACGGCGGTGAACCGGCCCGAGCCGGGCCCGTCCGTACCGGCGTGCTGTCCGGTGCCGTACCCCGGTGAGCCCGGGGCCCCCGGCAGGCCGGACCGCTCCGCGGGCCGGGTGACGCCGAGGCCCGCCCCGAACTCCCGGCTTCGCTCCAGCAAGGGGTGCCCCCACCGCCGCACGCCGGTCATCCAGCGTGGGCGCAGCCGTGAGTCCGGAGCGGCGCTCTCGGTCGGTTCCATTCCCGTCCCTCTCACGGCCGGCGGTGCCCACGCCACGCGGCCCGACGCACGATCAGTCCCTCAACGGCTCCGCGTCTGAAAAACCCTTCCCCCGACTCCTGAAGAGCATGGGGGTGCCCCAACCGCAGCTGGGCACGGCAGGCGCAGACCTCAACAGTAGGCCGCAGAAGGCTCCTAAGGGCAGCGGTCGTCTACGGTTGCCCGAATGCGACACGGCCGCCCCTATGCATCTGGTATGCGCCGAACGGGTGGTCTTCAACCGCTACCCCTCGATCGGAAGTGCCGCTTCCGCCGCCGCCTCCGGTCCCTGTTCGAGCAGAACGGCGAAACCGTCCTCGTTCAGAACCGGCACTTTGAGCTGCATGGCCTTGTCGTACTTCGATCCAGGATTGTCACCTACGACAACGAAAGCCGTCTTCTTCGAAACAGAACCGGTCACTTTCGCCCCACGGCTCTGCAGTGCCTCTTTCGCTCCGTCGCGGGTGTGACGTTCCAGCGTGCCGGTGACCACGACGGTCAGTCCCGCGAGCGGACGGGGCCCCTCGTCCTCGCCGGAACCCTCCTCCTCCATGCGGACGCCGGCGGCCTTCCACTTGCGGAGGATCTCCTGGTGCCAGTCGACCGCGAACCATTCCTTGAGCGAGGTCGCGACGATGCCGCCGACACCGTCGACCGCCTGCAGCTCCTCCTCGGTCGCCGCCTGAATCCGGTCGATGGACCGGAATTCGCGGGCCAGCGCCTCGGCCGCGACCGGACCCACGTGCCGGATGGACAGACCGGTCAGGACCCGGGCCAGTGGACGCTCCTTGGCCGCCGCGATGTTCTCCAGCATCGCCAGGGCGTTCTTGCGGGGTGCGCCCTCCTGGTTGGCGAAGACGGTCGCGATCTTCTCCTCGCCGGTCTCCGGGTCCCGCTTGGGCAGTCCGCTGTCCTGGTCGAGGACGTACGCCCTGATGGGCAGCAGCTGCTCGATGGTGAGGTCGAAGAGGTCGCCCTCGTCCCCCAGGGGCGGCTGCGCGGGCTCCAGCGGCTTGGTGAGCGCGGCGGCGGCCACGTAACCGAAGTTCTCGATGTCCAGGGACTTCCGGCCCCCGAGGTAGAAGAGGCGCTCGCGCAACTGGGCCGGGCAGGTGCGGCCGTTCGGGCAGCGCAGGTCGATGTCGCCCTCCTTGGCGGGCGCCAGCGGTGTGCCGCACTCGGGGCACTCGGCGGGCATCACGAACTCCCGCTCGCTGCCGTCGCGCAGGTCGACGACCGGTCCGAGGATCTCGGGGATGACGTCACCGGCCTTGCGCAGCACCACCGTGTCACCGATGAGGACACCCTTGGCCTTGACCACGTCCTGGTTGTGCAGGGTCGCGAACTCGACCTCGGAACCGGCCACCGTGACGGGTTCCACCTGCGCGTACGGCGTGACGCGGCCCGTACGGCCCACGCCCACCCGGATGTTGACCAGTTTGGTGTTGACCTCCTCCGGCGCGTACTTCCACGCGATCGCCCAGCGCGGGGCGCGGGAGGTCGAGCCGAGGCGGCCCTGGAGGGGGATCTCGTCGAGCTTGACGACGACGCCGTCGATCTCGTGCTCCACGGAGTGGCGGTTCTCTCCGTAGAAGGCGATGAACTCCCGCACACCGTCGAGGTCGTCGACGACCTTGCCGTAGCGGGTCGTCGGCAGGCCCCACTCGCGCAGCAGCTCGTACGCGTGCGAGAGGCAGTCGATGTCGAAACCCTCGCGCGCGCCGATGCCGTGCACCACCATGTGCAGCGGGCGGGTCGCCGTGACGCGGGGGTCCTTCTGGCGCAGTGAACCCGCCGCCGCGTTGCGCGGGTTGGCGAAGGGCTTGTCGCCGGCCTCCACCAGACGGGCGTTCAGCTCCTCGAACTTCTCCATCGGGAAGTAGACCTCGCCGCGGATCTCCACGAGGTCGGGGATGCGCTCGCCCTGAAGGCGGTCCGGGATCTCCGCGATCGTGCGGACGTTGGGCGTGATGTCCTCGCCCGTGCGGCCGTCACCGCGGGTCGCCGCGCGCGTGAGACGCCCGTGCTCGTACGTGAGGTTGACCGCGAGGCCGTCGACCTTCAGCTCGCACAGGAAGTGGTACGCGGACGCGCCGACGTCCTTGGCGACGCGGTCGGCCCAGGCGGCCAGCTCCTCGTCGTCGAAGGCGTTGTCGAGCGAGAGCATGCGCTCGCGGTGCTGGACGGCCGTGAACTCCGTCGCGTACGCCCCCGCGACCTTCTGGGTCGGTGAGTCCGGCGTACGCAGCTCGGGATACTCCTCCTCCACGGCCTCCAGGGCGCGCAGGAGCTTGTCGAAGTCCGCGTCGCTGACGACCGGCGCGTCCTTCACGTAGTACCGGAAGCGGTGCTCCTCGATCTGCTCAGCGAGCTGCGCGTGCTTCTCCCGTGCCTCGCTGGGCGCGGGCTGCGCAGCCGAGGCGGTCTGTGCGTCCTTGTCGCCGGCCACCGTGTCGTCCTCCGTCACTCTGGGTTGTCCGCGAGGGATCTCGCCGCCCGGACGCAGTGGGCGAGCGCCCTGCGCGCGTACTCGGGGGAGGCGCCCGCGAGTCCGCACGACGGGGTGAGCGTGACCGCGTCCGTGAGAAGCCCCGGACTCAGCCCCAGCCTGCGCCACAGCGTCCTGACACCCATGACGCTACCGGCAGGGTCTGACAACGGACCGTCCGTGCCCGCCACGACACCGGCGAAGAGCCGGGTCCCCGCCTCCACCGCTTCCCCGATGACGTCGTCGTCACGCTCGGTGAGCAGCGAGAAGTCGAAGGAGACGGCGCTCGCTCCGGCCCTGCGCAGCAGCGCGAACGGCACGTCGGGGGCGCACGAGTGCACGACGGAGGGCCCGCCCTCCTGCACGCCGATGACCTCGCGCAGCGTCGCCTCGACGAGCTGGCGGTCCACGGCCCGGTGGGTGCGGTAGCCGCTCGCGGACCGCACATGGCCGCGCAGGACGGCGATGAGCGAGGGTTCGTCGAGCTGCAGGACGATCTCGGCGCCGGGGACACGGCGGCGTACGTCGGCGAGGTGTTCGCGCAGGCCCTCGGCGAGCGATCCGGCGAGGTCGCGGCAGGCTCCGGGGTCGGAGAGCGCGACCTCGCCGTTGTGCAGCTCCAGGGCCGCCGCGAGGGTCCAGGGGCCGACGGCCTGCACCTTCAGCGGCCCTTCGTAGCCCTGGGTGAACTCCTCCAGGGCGTCGAGGTCCTCACCGAGCCAGGATCTGGCCCGCTTGGTGTCGCGGCCCGGCCGGTCCCCGAGCCGCCAGCCGCTGGGCTCCACGCGCGCGTACAGCTCGGAGAGCATCCCCGCGGTCCGGCCGATCATGTCCGCGCCGGGGCCGCGGGCGGGCAGTTCCGCCAGATACGGCATGCCCGTCCCGGGGCCCTCGAAGGTCCCGGCCACGCTCTTGGCGGTCTCCCGGGCGTCCCCGCCCGGCATCGACCCGATGCCGGTGGCGGGGCCGGGCCTGAACTCGCTTTTTTCGCTCACCCGGGAAGCCTACGGAACGGGCGGGGGTCCGGAGCCCGCGGGAGGCAGCGTGCATGCCCGGGTCCGGTCAGCGGCCGGGGCGTACCGTCAGGTCGTTGACCTCGGCGTCCTTCGGCAGATCGAGCGCCATGACGATGGTCGTCGCGACGGATTCGGGGTCGATCCACTTCGAGGGGTCGTACTCCTTGCCCTCCTGCTGATGCACCTTGGCCTGCATGGCACTCGCGGTGCGCCCCGGATAGACGGACGTGACCCGGACCCCGTTCGCGTGCTCCTCGTGCCGCAGGGAGTCCGCGAGGGCCTTCAGACCGTGCTTGGAGGCGGCGTACGCGGACCAGTCGGCGTACGCGTTGAGCCCGGAACCGGAGTTCACGAAGACCACATGTCCCTGCGTGAGCCGCAGTTGGGGCAGGAAGTGGCGGGTCAGCTCGGCCGGCGAGATCAGATTGACGTCGAGCTGATGACGCCAGGTCTTCGGGGTGAGGTCACCGACCCTTCCGAGGTCGATGACACCCGCGATGTGCAGGAGCGAGTCCACCCGGTCGGGCAGCGTTTGGTGGGAGAACGCCCAGGACAGCCGGCCCGGGTCCGCGAGGTCACCGACGAGCGTCCGGGCGCCGGGGAACTCGGCGGCCAGCTCCTTCGCGCGGCCCGCGTCGCGCGCGTGGAGCACGAGTTCGTCCCCGCGCGCGTGGAGGCGGCGGGCGACGGCCGCGCCGATGCCGGAGCCGGCTCCGGTGATCACATGAGTAGCCATGCCCGCCATGCTCGCAGCACGCGCCCTCACCGCGTGCCGCGGCTCTCCTCCAGGTAGGCGAGCGCTCCCACGGCCTCTTCCGCGAAGAACACCAGATCGGTGAGCGGCACGGGCAGGAATCCCTCGGCCTCCATGCGCAGGAACTGCTGCTTCAACCCGTCGTAGAAACCGGCGGTGTTGAGCAGCACGACCGGCTTGTCGGTGTGCCCGTGCTTCTTCAGCTCCAGGATCTCGGTGGCCTCGTCGAGGGTGCCCGTCCCGCCGACCATGACGACGACGGCGTCGGCATTCTCAAGAAGCAGCGCTTTTCGCTCCGCGAGATCCCGCGCGACGATCATCTCGTCGGCACCGGGGCGCGCCTTCGCCGACAGGAACTCCACGGAGACGCCCACGAGCCGCCCGCCCGCCTCCTGCACGCCGTCGGCGACGACCTTCATGAGCCCGACGTCGGAACCGCCCCACACGAGCGTGTGCCCGCCCTTGCCGAGCAGTTCGGCGAACTCACGGGCGGGCCGGGTGTAGCGCTCGTCGAGCTCGGCGGCGGAGAGAAACACACAGATGTTCATGCGCTCAATTTACGGGTCGCCCCAGGCGTCGAGAGAGCATCCGGGAAGGGGAAGAACGCGACGGCGCCGAACGCTGCACTTAATGAGAACGCCACTTCCGCGCGACCTCTACCGAGGAGTCGAATCGTGACCAAGGGCCATCGCATCACCGTCGAGCAGGGCACCGAGCACGTCCGGGCGGTCCACAACGGCCGGGTGCTCGCCGACAGCACCCGCCCCCTGGTGCTGCGCGAGACGGGCCTCCCGCCGCGCTACTACCTCCCGCCGGAGGACGTCCACGTGGACCTGCTGACCCCGTCGGACACGTCCACCCACTGCCCCTTCAAGGGAGACGCGTCCTATTGGTCGCTCCCCGACGCCCCCGACCTGGTCTGGGCCTACCCGGACCCGAAGCCGGAAGTGGCGGAGATCAAGGACCACTTCTGCTTCTACGAGGTGGAGACGGTCACGGCGGGCTGACACCGCCGGTCGGCGGCGAGCGGATACCGACCGACGAAACCGGCTCGACGTAGGTCGGTTCGGTGTTCGATCATGCGGTCATGCCCCTGAGAGACACCCTTGCCCGGGTCGACGCGGACCTGGCCGCCGGCCGGGTGCCCGTCGCGCGGCAGCGACTGCGCGGGCTCGTGTCGTCCTTTCCGAACGACCTGACGCTGCGCCGACGCCTGGCCGAGGCGTACCGGCTGTACGGGGATCCGGCGGAGGCGGGCCGCTGGATGTACCTCGAACAGGACAGGGACGCGGCCGAGACCTCCGCGTTCGAGGCGAGGTACCACTCGCCTCGGCGGCGCATGCGGGCACTCGCCTGGCGGGGCGGTGAGCCGCTCGCCCCGACAGCCTTCGCCGAAGAGCAACTGGCGGCGGTACGAGCCGCTTGCTCCGCCGCTGCGGGACGCCCCGTCGACTGGGACTCGGTGCCGTCCGACGAGAAGACGGAAGCCAGCAGGCGAAGCACTTTCGGCGAGCGTCTGGCAGGGGCCGGGTGCCTGGTGGCGACCCTCGCCTTCATCGCGATCTGGGTGAACGGAGTCGTCGCCCTCTTCGACTGACTCGCGCCTCAACTCGGCGGACACCCCCGCCCAGGGCGTGCGGCGGGGGTGCCTGTGCGCCGGGAGGCACGAGGTACGTACGTACCTAGAAGCTGCCGCCTTCGTACGGATACCGCTCGACCTTCAGCAGCCAGTTCTGGAAGCCGAACACGGTGCCGGAGCCCAGGTTGACCTTCACCTTGATGGTGGCGTCCCGGACGGCGGCCTCGGGCGGGTACTCGAAGGCCCGGATCGTGGTGAGGCTGCCCCATTCCTCGGAGCTCTGCGCGGTCGCGAACCGGTGGTTGTTGCTCTGCGGGTGTCCGTCCTGGCCGCCGAAGGTGATGTCGAGGCTGCCCGTGCTGGGCTGCCCGCCGATCAGCGTCTCAGCGGTGAACGTGGCCACGAACAAGCCGCCGAGGCTCGGGGTGCCCTGTCCGACCTGGGCGGGAATCACGGCTCCGGGCAGGTCGACCCAGCTGCCCTTCGTGGTGAGTTCATAGCGATCCGAGTTCCAGATCACCGCCACGCGCGGCAACTGTCCGGAGGCGTGGATCGGGTCTTTCAGCGCATCACTCATGGCCGTACCTTCCTCGGAGGAAAGTGCCCTGATACGCGTAACGTAGAGCGGCGGTTTCATGAGCGGAGGGGGCGGAATCCGCCATCCCGCGACACCCCGGCGACGGCTTCGGAGCAGCCTGACTGAACCGCCCAGCCGATCACTCGATCTCTGCGCTGCCACAGATGAAGGTGGCCTCGTCGAAATGGCTCGGCTTGAGGCGGACCTGAGTGAGGTGCTCGGCGAGGGCGAAAGCAGCCGCAACGGCCAAGTCCGCATCAGGGGCGGGGTCGGGGCCGTCGGTCGTGATGGGCTCCTCCGGGAATTCGAAGCCGAGACTGCGGATGACTTCCAGGAGCTCATTCGGGCGGGATCCATTACGGCAGCCCGCGTCACGAAGGTCGAACTGCAGGCGTCGGTCCGTGTTCTCGACCCAGAGGAACGAGCCGTCGTTGTTGGCGTTGTTGTTGTCGTAGTGGGAGATCCAGCGGCTACCCACGGAAGCCGGCAACGCCCTTTCCTCGTCGACGCCGAGGCAACCATTCGGCTCGACCATGAGGGTCCACGGACCGATCGAGGTCATACCGAACAGCGTCCGCATGCCGGTGCCGCCGAAAGGGGCGTAGAAGTCGTAGGCGGCTTCGAGGAGTGCCGCGATCCCGGTGCGTACGGGTTCGGGGCGGCCTCCGAGCCGGTGCATCAACTCCGTTGGCGGGACCTCGTGGACGAGGGTGAGGCAGTAGGAGTCGGCAAGGTCCTGGAAACGTTCCTCGAACCACATGTAGTCGCCGGTACTCACGGTCATGCCGCGATACTCGCTCACGCCACTGACAACGCATGGCGGGCAGGGAAGACAACTGCGTTCCTACGCCGTTGAATCCCTCCGTGCCTGTCCGAACCGGGAAGAGTGATGATCACGTGATGAAAGCGGTGCGGTTCCACGAGTACGGCGGGGTCGATGTGTTGCGGGTGGAGGAGGTCGAGCGGCCGGTGCCCGGTGCCGGGCAGGTACTGGTCGAGGTGCGTGCGGCCGGGATCCAGCCCGGTGAGGTGATGATCCGCGAGGGCGCGCGGCACGACCGCTGGCCGGCGACGTTCCCGTCCGGTCAGGGCAGCGATCTGGCCGGGGTCGTGGTGGAGGCCGGTCCGCAGGTGCGCGGCTTCGCGGTGGGTGACGAGGTCCTGGGCTTCACCCACAGCAGGGCGAGCCACGCCCAGTTCGTCGCGGTCGACGACGTGAACGTGGTCTCGCGTCCGCAGGGGCTGCCCTGGGACGTGGCCGGGTCGTTGTACGTGGCCGGGACGACCGCGTACGCCACCGTGTTCGCGGTGGATCCCGGACCGGCCGACACGGTCGTCGTGTCCGGTGCGGCGGGCGGCGTCGGGTCTCTCGCCGTACAGCTCGCGCGGCGGCGGGGCGCCACGGTGATCGGGCTGGCGAGCGGACGGAACCACGCCTGGTTGAAGGATCGCGGTGTCGTCCCCGTCGAGTACGGCCCGGGCGTGGCCGAGCGGATCCGGCAGGCGTCCGGCGGGAACGTCGACGCGTTCATCGACACGTTCGGCGACGGGTACGTGGACCTGGCGGTGGAGTTGGGCGTGCGGCCCGGGCGGATCAACACGATCCGCGATTGGCGGGCCGCGGCCAGGGTGGGGGCGCGCACCTACGGAGAGGGGGCGGCGGCCTGCGCGGTCGTGGTCGGCGAACTGGCCCGGCTCACCGCGCGCGGGGAGCTGGAGGTGCCGATCGCCCGCACCTACCCGCTCGAACAAGTGCGAGACGCGTTCCGCGAGCTGGAGCGGCAGCACACCCACGGCAAGATCGTGCTCCGCCCTTAGCAGGGCGGCCTCCCCGAAGCACGGGACGGTTAGGGCCGTACGTCGAGTGGTGGCTCGCTCGACCGGCGCGGAGCGATGACCCTGTAGTGGTTGTCGAAGGACAGGACCATCGGATGCTGGAGCCGCCAGGCCAGACACGCGTTGACCGCGTCGGTCAGGCCGATCGCCTGTCCCACGTACTGACGCTGAATTTTCTCCGCCTCGCCGAGGAGTTGCACGTCCACGACGGGGATCCGCGCGTATCCCGTGGCAGCGAGGGCCCGTAGACGTGAGATCGCCTCCACCGCCTCCTTCTCCGAAGCCTGTTGATGGAGGAGGTAGTCGAGTTCGGCAAGGACGAGGGGAGACAGGACGAGAATTCTCGCGAGACCGAGCGCATCGACTCCGTCCCGGTGCCGGTCGTCCCGGCGGTTGAAGGCAGCGAGCAGGACGCTGGTGTCGGCCACCGCGAGAGTGACGGGTGCGGTCACGCGGCGCTTCCGCCCCGCAGATACTCGTGCACGCGACTCGCGAGATCGGGTGGTCCGTCGAAGAGCGCCCAGTCGTCCACGGCGTCGCCGACGGTTCCCTCGGGAATCACCAGCTTTCCCGCCGCCCACTCGATCGCCAGTGCCTCGGGGGTGCGCCCGTCGAGAGCGGCGAGATCACGGAGAATGCCCGCCATCGCACCCGAGACCGTGACACCGGCCCGGATGGGCTGCGGTTCTTCGGGCGGCAGTGCCGCGTCATCTCCTGCCGAGATCACCAGAGGCTCCTTTGCTTTCAGGGTGTTACGACTCTATATGTCGGCGCCGACAGTAGAGGGTTGACCTGATCGGACACCCCGGGTGGGAAGTTGTCCGAGGCTGTAGCGGTGCGGAGTCTGGGGGTAGTTCGCGCTCCGGATCATCCCGGTGCGGGCGTCAGGCCGCCAGCGCCGGTGTCGGGGCCCCGGGCGAGGCGGGGGGCGCGCCCAGTGGTCCGGGCAGCGTCGGCAGGTCGGGACTCATGTCCCAGACACCGACCCGCAGTACGGGGCCGCAGCCACTGAAGTCGTACGGAGGCGGGGCCCTTGGTGTGCCGTACGGAGTTGATCACCAGTTCCGACATCAACAACTCGGCCCGGTCGTTGAGTTCGTGAAGGCCGTGGGCGTTGAGGTCGGTGCGCGGCGTCAGGCGGGCGATGCCGGGGCCCCGCAGGTCGCAGGGGAAGCGGAGTTCGTAGTGCAAGGGGGCGGTGAAGGAGAGGGGTTGGGGGGGCCGGAAGTGGCTGCTCAGCGGTACCGGCGGCTGATCAGACCGCCGCAGTCGCCCTCTCCGTGGTAGCGATCGTCGCCGAGCCCACCACTCGTGTGTCCGCGTACAGGACGATCGCCTGGCCGGGGGCCACTCCGCGGACCGGGTCCGTGAAGGTGACCTCCAGGGTGCCGTCCACCAGTTCCGCGCGGACCTCCGTCTCGCCGCCGTGGGCGCGGAGCTGGGCCGTGTACGTGCCGGGGGCCGTCGGGGCCGCTCCGCACCAGCGGGGCTTGATGGCCGTGAGCGCCGAGACGTCCAGGGCGGCCACCGGGCCCACCGTCACCGTGTTGTTCACCGGTGAGATGTCCAGGACGTAGCGCGGCTTGCCGTCGGCCGCAGGCGTGCCGATGCGCAGGCCCTTGCGCTGGCCGATCGTGAAGCCGTACGCGCCCTCGTGGCTGCCGACCACCGCGCCCGACTCGTCGACGATGTCGCCCTCCGCCTTGCCCAGGCGCTTCGACAGGAAGCCCTGGGTGTCGCCGTCGGCGATGAAGCAGATGTCGTGCGAGTCAGGCTTCTTGGCGACCGCCAGGCCCCGGCGCTCGGCCTCCGCCCGGATCTCGTCCTTCGTCGTGAGCGTGTCGCCGAGCGGGAACATCGCGTGGGCGAGCTGGCGGTCGTCCAGGACGCCGAGCACGTACGACTGGTCCTTCGCCATGTCGGACGCCCGGTGCAGCTCGCGTGTGCCGTCCTCGTTCACCAACACCTTCGCGTAGTGGCCCGTGCAGACCGCGTCGAAGCCGAGGGCGAGGGCCTTGTCCAGCAGGGCCGCGAACTTGATCTTCTCGTTGCAGCGCAGGCACGGGTTCGGGGTGCGCCCGGCCTCGTACTCCGCCACGAAGTCGTCCACCACGTCCTCGCGGAACCGCTCGGCGAGATCCCACACGTAGAACGGGATGCCGATGACGTCCGCGGCCCGGCGGGCGTCGCGCGAATCCTCGATCGTGCAACAGCCGCGCGCGCCCGTGCGGAACGATTGCGGGTTCGCCGAGAGGGCGAGATGCACACCGGTCACGTCGTGCCCGGCTTCCGCGGCACGGGCGGCGGCGACGGCGGAATCCACGCCACCGGACATGGCGGCCAGTACGCGGAGGGGGCGGGGGCGCTGCGAGGTCTCAGTCATAACCCCTCAAGGGTACGGGTCCCCGGGAACCGGAGCCCGCGAGTATCCGTTGACGATCACATGGGGGAGACGACGAATGACTCGGACCGGGGCATCTCGCGCCGCGCGCTGTTCATCGGCGGGGCCGCGGCCGCCGTGGGCACCGCCGTGCTGGCCCGGGACGAGCTGGGGCGTCTGTGGTGGCGTACGCCCGGCGTGGAGAAGCCCCGCAAGGAGGGCGAGGTCGACTTCGGGGGCGCGCGCTGGGTCGCCGCGTCCTCGGCGAACTGGCGGCGGGCGGACCGGCCCGACGACTTCGGCATAGACCGCGTGATCATCCATGTCACGCAGGGCAGTTTCAAGAGCGCCGTGAAGGTCTTCCAGGACCCCGGCCACGGTGCCGCCGCGCACTACATCGTCGGCAAGGACGGCCGCATCACCCAGATGATCCGCGAGCTGGACGTGGCGTTCCACGCGGGCAACCGCGAGTTCAACGAACGCAGCGTCGGCATCGAGCACGAGGGCTTCGTCGACCGGCCGGAGGACTTCACGGACGCCATGTACGAGGCGTCCGCCCGGCTCACCGCGCGCATATGTGCCCGGTACGACATCTCCATCGACCGCGAGCACATCATCGGGCACGTCGAGGTGCCGGGCACCGACCACACCGATCCCGGGCCGCACTGGGACTGGGGCCGGTACATACCCCTCGTCCGCGCGGCCGCCAAGCGCGACGCCGAGCGGACCGCCGACCCGAGTACGAGTCCGAGCGGAAGCGCGAGCGCAGCGACGGCTTCGACGGCCACCCCGGCCGCCGGGCGTGACGCGTAACACGTGACCCGGCAAGCAGCCCCGGCGTAGCGGCCTCGGAGAAGCCGCCCCGAAGTAGCGGCCACACCCTGTCCTGTACCTCGCGGAGACTCCTGTTCGGCGGTCGCACCGGCCGCTCGTCCGCCCCTCAAGGAGTCTGCGCGTGTTCTCCGTATTCGCCGACATCAACTGGCTCGCCGTCGTCATCGCGGCCGTCGCGTCGATCGTGCTCGCCGGCCTCTGGTTCGCCGTCGTGATCGCCAAGCCGTACGCCGTCTCCCTCGGCCGCGAAGGCGTGCCCGCGCCGGCGCAGACCGCGGTCACCGCCGCCGGTCCGCCGGTGTGCCTGACGGTCACCGTCCTGACCAGCGCCGTGCTCGTCGAGGCCCTCGACATCACCGGCCTCGGCGACGCCGTGGTCTTCGGACTCCTCGTCGGTGTCGGGTATCTCGGCGCGATGACCTTCCAGATCGCCATCAACCCGAACTTCCCGCGCCCGCTGTACTACGGCGCCCTGAACGCGCCGTTCTTCGTCGTCACGAGCGTGCTCACCAGCGTCATCCTTGTCGCGATGCGCTGACCGAGGGGGCGGACACGGACTAACTGAGTCCCGCCGTCCGGGCCCTCTCCACCGCCGGGCCGATCGCCTTGCCCACGGCCTCCACGTCCGCCTCCGTCGACGTGTGGCCGAGGGAGAAGCGGAGGGTGCCGCGGGCCAGGTCCGGGTCGGTGCCGGTGGCGAGGAGTACGTGGCTGGGCTGGGCCACGCCCGCGGTGCACGCGGAGCCCGTGGAGCATTCGATGCCCTGGGCGTCGAGCAGCAGGAGCAGGGAGTCGCCCTCGCAGCCGGGGAACGTGAAGTGGGCGTTCGCCGGGAGGCGTCCCCCCTCCGCCGGGTCGCCGCCGAGGATCGCGTCCGGTACGGCCGCGCGGACCGCGTCGACCAGGTCGTCGCGCAGCGAGCCGATCTCGCGGTCGAACCACTCCCGCTGTTCGGCGGCGGTCCGGCCGGCCACGGCGAACGCGGCGACGGCCGGTACGTCCAGGGTGCCGGAGCGCACATGCCGTTCCTGGCCGCCGCCGTGCAGGACCGGCACGGGGCTGTACTCGCGGCCGAGCAGCAGCGCCCCGATGCCGTACGGGCCACCGATCTTGTGTCCCGAGACGGTCATCGCGGCGAGTCCCGAAGCGCCGAAGTCGACGGGGACCTGGCCGAAGGCCTGGACGGCGTCCGCGTGCAGCGGGATCTCGAACTCCCCCGCCACGTCCGCGAGTTCGCGCACCGGCATGATCGTGCCGATCTCGTTGTTCGCCCACATGACGGTCGCGAGGGCGACGTCGTCGGGGTTGCGGGCGATGGCCTCGCGCAGGGCGTCGGGGTGGACGCGGCCGTACCGGTCGACCGGGAGGTACTCGACCGTGGCGCCCTCGTGCTCGCCGAGCCAGTGGACGGCGTCGAGGACGGCGTGGTGTTCGACGGGGCTGGCCAGGATCCGGGTGCGGGCCGGGTCGGCGTCGCGGCGGGACCAGTACAGGCCCTTCACGGCGAGGTTGTCGGCCTCGGTGCCGCCGGAGGTGAGGACCACCTCGCTGGGGCGGGCGCCCAGGGATTCCGCCAGGGTCTCCCGGGACTCCTCGACCGTACGGCGGGCGCGGCGGCCGGCCGCGTGCAGGGAGGAGGCGTTGCCCGTGACGGCGAACTGGGCGGTCATTGCCAGGGCCGCCTCCGGAAGCATGGGGGTGGTCGCGGCGTGGTCGAGGTATGCCATGGTGAGCCCGAGTCTAGGTCCTGTCGTCAAATTCCCGACGTCCGCCCGGAGGGCGGGCCGGGCGGAAGCCCTCGTACTGGACGTACTTGGGCTTTCGCCCGGTGCAGCGAGTGGGGGTCCCCCCGGCCGGAGGCTGGGGGAGCGTGCCAGGCGTCGCCCGGCAGGCGGGAATTTGACGACAGGGCCTAGCCCGCTCTCGACCGACTTGGTCAGGTGGGGGCTGTTTGCGCCCGGCCCACGGCTCGTACCGGGCCCAACCGGGCTCGGTCGGGCTCAGAAACTCCAGGACAGCGTGTTGTCCGCCGACATGAAGGCGACCAGGACCACGAGGTCGGCGACGCCCAGGCCGAGGCCCAGGAAGGCACGTCCGCGGCGGGTGGTGCCCCGGAGGAGGGCCGTCGCGGCCAGGATGATCGAGACCGGGCCGAGGACGACGTTCAGCGCGAGCAGGCCGACCAGGCCGAGGATGAAGGACGCGACGGCCATGCCGTCGGCGTCACGGGTCGCGCTCCGGCGCCGCGGGGCGGCGGTGGCGTCGGTGAGTTCCATGAGTCTGCTCCCAGCAGGCAGTCGTACGTGGACGGGGGCGTGACGGTCCGGCGGGGTGCCGGCCGGGCGTCGGTTCAGCCCGAGGTCTCGCGGCGGCGGCCGTGGCGCTCGCGGATGGCGAAGACGATCAGCCAGACGCCGATGACCACGGCGGCCACCACGGTGAAGGAGAGCGGTGCGTGGGCCACGGTGCCCAGCACGACGCCCAGCAGCAGGAGGGCTGCGACGAGGAACAGCATGAGTCGCCTCTCGTGACGATTCGGTGAACGATTGTGGTAACAGTTGTTCACTGACTCCAGAGTCTAGCGCGCCGGACGACTTTCCCCCCACGGAGAACAGTTGTTTACTGCATGGCATGAGTCACAGTCTTGGCGTCCGGCAGGCCCAGAAGCAGAGGACCCGACAGGCGTTCCTGGACGCCGCGTTGGGCCTGCTGGCGGAGCAGAGCCTCAGCAGCCTGGGCCTGCGCGAGGTCACCCGTGCCGTCGGCGTCGCCCCGACCGCCTTCTACCGGCACTTCCATTCGACCGCCGACCTCGGAGTCGCCCTGGTCGAGGAGGCGCTGGGCAGCCTGCACCCGATGATCTCCGGCACGGTCTCCACGGCCGGCGACAGCGACGAACGCATAGACCGTGCCGTCGCCCTGATCGCCCGTCATGTGCGTGCCTATCCGGCGCACATCCGGTTCATCGCCCGGGAGCGCAACGGCGGGGTGCAGAAGGTCCGGGCCGCGATCGCGGAGCAGATGGACCGGTTCGCCGACGAGGTGCGGGCCGAACTGACCAAGCAGGCCGAGTCGGACGGCTGGAGCGACGACGATCTGCTGATGCTCGCCGGACTGTACGTCGACCAGATGCTGATGACCGCCAGCGCCTTCCTGGAGTCGGACCCGGACGACCCGGACGAGGAGGAACGGGTGGCCCGGGTGGCGGGGCGCCGGATGCGGCTGATCAGCATCGGCCGCCGCCACTGGCTGGGCTGACGCCCGGCCCCGCGTCGCACGCAAGGCGCGTACGACGGTCTCGTACGCGCCCTGAGCCCTGCGTTCCCGTACCTCTGGCCTGTCTGACAATTCCCGTCTGCCTGACGCCGCCCGGCCGCCCTCCGGGCGACGACGGGAATTGTCAGACAGGCCCTAGCCCTCCGCCTGCTGACTCTGCTGTGCCTGCCCCTGCTGCCCCTGGCCCTGGGGTCCGCCGCCACCCGGGCCGCAGCCGCCGCCCTGGCCGCCTCCCTGCCCTCCGGGGCCACCGCTCGGCGCGCCCGACGGCATTCCGGAGGGTGCGCCCGACGGAGCCTTCCCCGTCGCCGCGCCGGAGGGTGCTCCCGAAGGCGTTCCCGAAGGCTCCCCGGACGGCATCCCCGTCGGGGCCCCGCTCGGCCGGCCCGACGCACCCCCGCCCGGCCCGCCCGACGGCGGCTGACAACTCGACTGAGCCGAGCCTCCGTTGCCGCTGTCCGACGAGGAGTCGCCCGAGCCGCAGGCCGTCAGCAGGAGTGGCGCGAGCGCCAGCAGGGCGACGGCGGGGACGTGACGTACACGCTTCATGAGAGCAACTCCGTTGGATGAGACCAATGAGATCAGTCCGAGAAACGCATGCAACCAACCGTCCATGGGCCCTGCTTGGGCCCGCGCTGTGCCCCGCCTGTGGTTAGGGCAAAGGACGCCTCAACTCCCCTGCTGTGGAGCCCGCTGGTAAAACTCCGTCACGGAGGCCGCCACCCGCGCCAGTTCCTCGCGTACCCCGGGCGGCTCCAGGACCTCCAGCCGGTCCCCGAAGGCGAGCAGCGGGCGCGCCTCGCCCACGACCCCGTACGCGAGCCGCGCCACGACCCACTCGCTCGTCCCGTCGTCCGCGGGCGGTTCGGTGAGCGTGCCGCCGTGCAGGCGCAGGAACAGGTCGAAGCGGTCGCGCCGCACCCGCACGGTCACGTCGATGCCGCCGGGCCGCTCCTCGACCTCGCACCGCACCACCGCCCAGGCGTCGGCCAGTTCCACCCCGGGCCGCCGCCGCACCGGCGCGTCGGTGAGGCGTGCCGAGCGCACGCGGTCGGCGCGGAAGAGCCGGGGCCTGCCGCGCCGGTCGGCGACGAGGTACCAGACACCCGCCTTGGCGACGAGCCCGTACGGGTCCACGGTGTACGTACGCGGCTCGGTGTCGCCGCCGTGGCGGTAGCCCAGCCGCAGCCTGCGGTCGGCGAACACCGCGTCCTGGAGGGCTCCCAGCTCGACCGCGGCCCCGGCCCCCGGCCCGCCCTTCCAGCGCGTGGCGTCGACCAGGATGCGGCGGCTGGTCACCTCGGCGGCGGGCCGGTGCGGTTCGGGCAGCGCGGCCATCACCTTGCGCAGCGCGGAACCGAGGGCCGCGTCGAGGCCGAGCGCGGTGTGGGCGCCCCGCGCGGCCAGCACGAACAGGGCGCGCGACTCGTCGGCGGTGAGCCCGGTGACGTCCGTACGGAATCCTGCGAGCAGTTCGATCCCGCCGTGCCGCCCGCGCTCGGCATAGACCGGGACACCGGCGGCGGACAGCGCCTCGACGTCCCGGTAGATGGTCCGCACCGACACTTCGAGCCGCTCGGCGAGTTCGGGCGCGGGCACCCGGCCACGGGTCCGCAGCAGCAGAAGGATGGCGAGCAGCCGGTCGGACTTCACGCCCTCACTGTACGAAGACCGGGCCGGCTACGAAGATCGGCCGAGCCGCACGCGGGCCAGCTGGCGCGACTGGGCGACGAGCCGGTCCGCGCTGTCCCAGACCTCGGCGTCCTCCTCCAGGAAGCCGCCCGCGAGGTTGCGGGTGGTGATGGAGATCCGCAGGGGCCCCGGCGCCGGACGGCTGCGCACGTGCACGGTCAGCTCGACGGTGGGCACCCAGCCGGTGAGGCCGAGTTCGAAGGCGGTCGGCGGCAGCGCGTCCACCGCGAGGAGCAGCGACAGCGGGTCGGCGTCGCGGCCGTCGGCGAGGCCGAACCAGGCGCGCATCTCGCCCCGGCCGGACGGCGCTCCGAGGGCCCAGCCGAGCGTGCCCGGGTCGAGCTTGAGCATCAGCCGGTCGGCGATGGCGGAGCTGCCGGGGACGGGGGCGCCGCTGGGGCTGTCCGAGGCGCCGAAGCACTGGTCGATCGGTGGGATCGCGGGCGGCCTTGCGGTCGTACGGACGTCGTCGGGCAGGCCGTCGAGGTCCCCGTACGAGGCGAGGACGCGGATCCGCTCGACCTCGTGGCCCTCGTCGTCGTACTGGAAGAGGGACGCCTGGCCGGTGGAGAGGGTGCGGCCGGCGCGGACGATCTCGGTGCGCACGACCGCGGGGCCCGGCCGGGACGCCGTCAGGTAGTGCGCGGAGATCGTGAACGGGTCGGAGTGCGGCAGGGCGTCGGCGAGGGCGCGGCCCAGGACGGCGAGGAGGTAGCCGCCGTTGACGGCGCTGATGATCGTCCACCCGGCGGACAGGTCGATGTCGTAGACGCCGGGTTCGCGTCGGGTGACCGCGGTGTCGCGGTCGAACTCGCTGTCGCCGATCCTGGCCCGCAGCGCGTGCGCGGAAGCTGCTTCTGGCATGGATGAACGGTACAACAGGTGATTACTAAGCGGTAGCTTTTTCTGTTTCGATCAGGTGAACCCAAGGGTTCACTCCGGCACCTCCACCGCCGTCGAGCGCCGGTGCCACGCCCGGGGCGCGCGCCAGTGGTAGCGCATCGCGAGCAGCCGCAGCGCGAAGGCGGTGACGACCGCGAGCCCCGAGGTGAACGGGCTCAGCACGTCGTAGCGGATGCACAGGACGACCATCGTGGCGCCGACGATCGCGGGCACGGCGTACAGGTCGCGGTCCCAGCGCAGCAGCGACGGCACCTCGTTGGCGAGGACGTCCCGCAGCACACCGCCGCCGACGGCCGTGGCGAGGCCGAGGGTCGCGGAGGCGGTGAGGCCGAGCCCGTACTCGTACGCCTTCGTCGTGCCGGAGACGCAGAAGAGGCCGAGGCCGGCCGCGTCGAAGACGTTCACGCCGAGCTGGATCCGTTCCACCTCGGGGTGGAGGAAGAACACGAGCAGGGTGGCGAGGAGCGGGGTGAGGAAGTATCCGAGGTCCGTGAAGGCCGCGGGCGGCACCGCGCCGATGATCAGGTCCCGGAACAGGCCGCCGCCCAGCGCGGTGACCTCCGCGAGGACGGCCATGCCGAAGACGTCGAAGTTCTTGCGCACGGCCAGCAGAGCGCCGGAGATCGCGAAGAAGAAGATGCCGACGAGTTCGAGCGTGTGCTGGACGGAGGGGGTGAAGAGTTGCTGGAGCACCTCTGTATTCTCACCCAGCACCGAGCCCCCGCCTTACATTGCAAGGCGGGGGCTCGGTGTTATGTGCCTTACTTACGGCACTTGCTTCTCTTACTTCTCCTTGGCGGGAGCCTCGTCCTCGGGCTCGGCCACGGCCGGCGACACGGCCGGCGTCTCGGCCGGAGTGGCCGCGACCTCCGCCGCCACCGCGGCCGAGGTCGCCGCGGACTCCGCGAGCACCTCGTCGGCCACCAGCTCCGCCGCCTGCTTCGCGACGGTCAGCAGCACGGTGTCCTGCGGTGCCTGGTCCTCGAAGTTCTCCGGGTGGTGGCAGGCGACCTGCTGACCGGGCTTCAGCTCCAGGAGCGGCGGCTCGGTGGTCGTGCAGATCTGCGTGGCCTTCCAGCACCGGGTGTGGAAGCGGCAGCCGCTCGGCGGCGAGATCGGCGAGGGCACGTCTCCCTGGAGCAGGATGCGCTCGCTCTTGGCCGACTTGCGCCGCGGGTCCGGGATCGGCACGGCCGACATGAGCGCCTTGGTGTACGGGTGCATCGGCGCCTTGTACAGCGAGTCGCGGTCGGCCAGCTCGACGATCTTGCCGAGGTACATCACGGCGATACGGTCCGAGACATGGCGTACGACGGACAGGTCGTGCGCGATGATCACGTACGTGAGGCCGAGCTCCTGCTGGAGGTCGTCCAGCAGGTTCACCACCTGCGCCTGGATCGACACGTCGAGCGCGGAGACCGGCTCGTCCGCCACGACCATCTTCGGGTTGAGCGCGAGCGCGCGGGCGATGCCGATGCGCTGGCGCTGGCCGCCGGAGAACTCGTGCGGGTAGCGGTTGTAGTGCTCGGGGTTGAGTCCGACCACCGACAGCAGCCGCTGGACCTCCTTCTTGACACCGCCCTCGGGCGTGACGCCCTGGAGCTTGAAGGGGGCGCTGATGATCGTGCCGATGGTGTGGCGCGGGTTCAGCGACGAGTAGGGGTCCTGGAAGATCATCTGGACGTCACGGCGCATCGGACGCATCGCGCCGACACCGAGGTGCGTGATGTCCTTGCCCTCGAACTCGATCCGGCCCGCGGTCGGTTCGAGGAGCCGCGTGATCAGCCGGCCCATCGTCGACTTGCCGCAGCCGGACTCGCCCACGACGCCCAGGGTCTCACCGGACTTGACCTCGAAGTCGAGGCCGTCGACCGCCCGCACCGCGCCGACCTGCCGCTGCAGCAGGCCCTTGCGGATCGGGAAGTGCTTCTGCAGCCCGGTCACCTTCAGGAGCGTCTCACCGGGAGCGGCGTCCCTGGTGAGGGTCGCGCCGCCACTCTGCGCGGAAGGGGTCACAGGTTTGTCCTCGCTCACAGCTTGGGCGCAATCTCTTCGGTCCAGATCCGTTCCCGCTGCTCCTGCGTCATGTGGCAGGCGGCCCAGTGCTGACCGCCGACCTGGGCCAGCTCCGGGCGGACCGTGCGGGTGACGTTGTCCTTGGGGACGTCCGCGTACGAGCAGCGCGGGTTGAAGGCGCAGCCCGTCGGAAGGTTGATCAGCGAGGGCGGGGAGCCCTTGACCGGGATCAGGCGTTCGGTCTGCTCACGGTCGAGCCGCGGCATGGAACCCAGCAGACCCCAGGTGTAGGGGTGCTTGGGCTCGTAGAAGACCTTCTCGGCCGGCCCCCGCTCGATGCAGCGGCCGCCGTACATCACCAGGATGTCGTCGGAGAGTTCGGCGACGACGCCCAGGTCGTGGGTGATGACGATGACCGCGGAGCCGAACTCCTTCTGCAGGTCACGGATGAGGTCGAGGATCTGCGCCTGGACGGTCACGTCCAGGGCGGTCGTCGGCTCGTCCGCGATCAGCAGTTCGGGGTTGTTGACCAGCGACATCGCGATCATCGCGCGCTGGCGCATACCGCCGGAGAACTCGTGCGGGTAGCTGTCGACCCGCTTGTCGGGCTGCGGGATGCCGACCCGGTCGAGCATCTCGACGGCCCGCCTGCGGGCCACCTTCTTGGTGACCTTGTGGTGGATCTGGTAGGCCTCCACGATCTGCTGACCGATCGTGTAGTACGGGTGCAGCGCGGACAGCGGGTCCTGGAAGATCATCGCCATCTCGCGGCCACGCAGCTTGCGCACGTGGTCGGGGTCGGCGGTGAGCAGTTCCGTGCCGTCCAGCCAGATCTCGCCGGAGATCTGCGCCTTGCGCTTGCCGTACTGACCGGTCGTGTGCAGGCCCATGATGCCGAGCGAGGTCACCGACTTGCCCGAACCCGACTCGCCCACGATGCCGAGGGTCTTGCCCTTCTCCAGCGAGAAGCTGAGCCCGTCGACGGACTTGACCAGTCCGTCGTCGGTCGGGAAGTGCACCTTGAGGTCGCGGACTTCGAGGAAGGCGGAGGGGGTGGGCGAGTCCTTGACGGGCTCCCCCACGGCGGCTCCGCTCTTGCTGAGTTCGGTCATGAGAGCCTCACTCGGGGGTCGATCACGGCGTACAGCAGGTCCACCAGCAGGTTCGCGATGATCACCGCGAGCGAGGTGATCAGCGTGACGCCCAGGATGACGGGCAGGTCCTTGTCGCTGATCGCCTTGAGGACGGCCTGGCCGAGGCCGGGAAGGCTGAAGGTGGTCTCGGTGAGGATCGCGCCACCGATCAGCGCACCGAGGTCCATGCCGAGCATGGTGAGGATCGGCGTCATGGTGGAACGCATCGCGTGCTTTCCGATGACGACGGGTTCGGTCAGGCCCTTGGCACGGGCCGTGCGGATGTAGTCCTCGCCCAGGACCTCCATCATGGTGGCTCTGGTGATGCGGGCGTACATCGCGGCGTACAGGAAGGCGAGGGTGATCCAGGGGAGGATCATGCCGCCGAGCCAGCCGGTGAAGCTCTCTTCGAGCGGGACGTAGCTGCCGTCGATCCAGCCGAGTCCGTAACTGAAGATCGCCAGCGACAGCATGCCGGTGAAGTAGATGGGGAGCGAGACGCCACCGAGGGCGATGATCATCGCGCCACGGTCCCAGAAGGAACCGCGCTTGAGCGCGGAGAGCACACCCGCCGCCACACCGAAGAGCAGCCACAGGAAGGCAGCACCGAGCGCGAGACCCAGGGTCACCGGGAAGCGGTCGGTGAGCACCGGCCAGATGGCCTGCTCGCTGCGGAAGGAGTAGCCGAAGCAGGGCGCCGCGCACTGCGTGACGTCGCCGCCACCCGAGTACGTACGGCCTACGAAGATGCCTTTGAAGAACTCCCAGACCTGGGCGAAGATCGGGTCTGCCAGACCGAGCTTCTGCCGCACGGCCTCGATGGCCGCAGGGTCCGCCTGCTTGCCGACGAACATCGTGGCCGGGTCCACGCCCGCCCAGCGGGGGACGAGGAAGAAGATGCAGAAGACCACCAGGATGATGATCACCAGCATCACTGCGGCGGCGAAGAGCCGCCTGATGAGGTATGCGAGCACTGCTCTCGGCCCGGCGGCGGGGCCGCGGGCCACCGGAGGTCTTCCGGTGGCCCGCGGGTCACGCCGCGCCGGCCTTCACCTGCCTTTCGTGCCGTATGGCGGGTGCGCCGGTCGGTGTTACTTCTTCAGGCCGAGGTTGACGAAGTCGTACTGACCGCTGTAACCGTCGGTGGTGTAGACGTTCGCGAGACGGTTCGAACGCCAGTTGATGAACTTCTCGAAGACGAAGGGCAGGTAGTAACCGCCCTCCATGACCTTGTGGTTGATCTCCGTGGAGATCGCGGCCTTCTTCGTGGAGTCGAGCTCCTTGGTGTAGCTGTCGAACAGACCGTCGATGGTCTTGTCCTTGATCAGGGCGAAGTTGTTGTTGCCGCTCTCAAGGATGTAGTCGCCGCTCCACAGGGGCAGGCCGTAACCCTGGACGCTGGGGAAGTCCGGGCCCCAGCCCATGATGATGATGCCGTAGCCCTTCTTCTTGACGTTCGAGGGGCTACCGATGATGCCGGTGGTCTGGGCACCGTCGAACTGCTCGATGTCGACGGTGATGCCGACCTTCTTCAGCGACGCCTGGAGGGACTCGGCGGTCGCCACCTCGACGGGCTTGTTGTTACGGACCGCGATGGTGGTCTTGAAGCCGTTCGGCTTGCCGCAGGCCTTGAGCTCTTCCTTGGCCTTGGCGACGTTGCCGTTCTTGTTCGCCGTCGCCGACTCGTACGGGTCGTACTTCTGGCCCTCGGAGCCCGGGACCGACGGCGGCAGCATGTTGGTACCGATGTCACCACCGGCGACCGGGCCGCCACGAGCGGTCTGGAGCGACTCGTGGTCGGCACCGTAGATCACGGCCTTGCGGCAGTGCTCGTTGTCGAACGGCTTGACGCTCTGCGGGAAGACCGCGTAGCGGATGTAGCCGGAGACCGGGTTGTCCAGGTTGCCCTTGTGCTCCTTCAGGGCGGTGGTGCGGCCCTGCGGGGAGAGACCGGTCTGGCCGATGTCCAGGTCGTAGTCGCCCTTGATCAGGCGCTGGTCCATGTCATTGGCGTTGGTGAAGAAGTCGACCGTGATCTTGTCCGGGTACGCCTTGCGGATCGGGTCCGAGGACTCTTTCCACTCGGTGTTGCGGACGAGCACGATGCCCTTGCTCGGCGTGTACGACTGGAACTTGTACGGGCCGGACGAGAACGGCTTCAGGCCGTACTTGGACTTGGTGTCCTTGTCCTGGCGGACCGGGGAGGCCGAGGTCAGCGCGAGCATCTCCTCGAAGTCCGAGTTCGCCTCGGGCAGCTTGAAGACGATCGTCTTGTCGTCGGGCGTCTCGATCGCCTTCAGGCCGAGCTTGTCCGCGGACTTGTCCTTGTACGGGCCCTTGTACTCCTTCTTCGGGTCCAGGACCTGCTGAAGGTAGATCGGACCGCCGGAGAGCACGTCCTGCGCCCACGCGCGCTCGATGCCGTACTTGACGTCCTTGGAGGTGATGGGCTTGCCATCTTCCCAGGTCGACCCGTCACGCAGCGTGTACGTGTAGGTCTTGCCGTCGTCCGAGACCTTCGCGGCCGCGGTGGCGAGGTCCGGCGTGACCTTGGCACCGTCGGCGCCCGGCTGGGTCGCGTTGGTGACCAGCTGGCGGCTGTAGTACCGGGAGAAGTTCCACATGAAGCCGTAGTAGCCGCGGGTGGTGTCCCACGAGTCGGCATCCTGGGCGCCCGCGAACTTGAGCGTGCCGCCCTTCTTGGCGAGGGAGGCCTGGGCGACCTTGTTGTTCGCGGCGTCGAAGCCGGCCGCGCCGGTCTTCGAACCGCCCCCGTCGTCGTCGTTGCCGCCGCCGCACGCCGCCGTGGACAGCAGTGCAGCGACCACGGCTGCGGCGGCCACGGCCTGCTTGCGCCGCCCTGTGGTGCGTTGGGTACTCACTCGGATCCTCCGATATGTAGCGGCCCGTCGACAGATGACGGGCCCTTGGGGGTACGGCAGTTCAGCGGGAGCCCTTCGGGTCGAGCGCGTCACGCACGCCGTCACCGAAGAGGTTGAAGGAGAGCACCGTGATGAAGATCGCCACACCCGGGATCACCATGTACATGGGATCCGACTCGTAGTAGTCGATCGCGGCGGAGAGCATCTGTCCCCACGAGGCGGTCGGCGGCTTGACGCCGACGCCCAGGAAGCTGAGCGCCGCCTCGGTGAGGATGTTGGTCGGGATCATCATCGTCGTGTACACGATGATCGGAGCGACCAGGTTGGGCAGCAGCTCCTTGAACAGGATGTAGAACCGTCCGGCTCCGAGGCTGCGCGCGGCTTCGACGTACTCGCGTTCGCGCAGGGAGAGCGTCTGGCCGCGGACCACGCGTCCGACGTAGGGCCAGCCGAAGAAGCCGATGACCAGGATCATCACGAACAGGCGCACGCCCGTGCCGGTCAGACCCAGCATCTGGTTCGGCATGACCGAGACCAGCGCGATGATGAAGAGCAGCTGCGGGAAGGCCAGCAGGCCGTCCATGACCCGGCTGACGGCCGCGTCGACCCAGCCGCCGAAGTAGCCGGCGAGTACGCCGAGGATCGTGCCGAGCACCACGGCGACCAGGGCCGACAGGAAGCCGACCAGCAGGGAGATCCGGGCTCCGTAGACGATCCGGGCGAAGATGTCGCGGCCGCTGACGGGTTCGACACCGAAGAGGTGGTCCCCGCTGATGCCGCCGTAGGCCCCCTTGGGGGTCGAGAAGAGCGGGTCGATCAGGTCCTCGTGGTGCGTCTCGGGGTCCTGGCCGACCAGGTTCGCGATCACGGGCGCGAGCAGGGCGATCAGGATCAGCAGAAGTACGACCATGCCGCCCGCGAGGGCCAGCTTGTCGCGCTTCAGGCGCTCCCAGGCGATGCGGCCGAGGGAACGTCCTTGTACCGCCTTCGCCTCGGCGGAGCCGGCAACGAGCGCCGCCTCTTCGGCCGCGCTCGGCGCGGCTTCGGCCGTCGGCTCGTGCAATGGTGCCGTCATCGTGGCAGGGACCCCTCTCAACCGGCGGTAGCCGGCCCACGCTTGCCGCTGTAGCGGCGTGATCAGTCCGTCGTACACATCAGGAGGTTTAAACCTCCTGGACCGGGAGTCTTCAACGCCTCGGTGATCTGAAGCCAGACCTGAAGGCGAATGGATGCGCAACCGTGATGCCGTCAGGAGGGTTCCGTTATCCGAACGCCGGGTAACGGGGGTCGGACACATGACACTTGGGGCGAAAGGGGCCTCGCAACCCATTTACCCGCGTAGATAGGGACATTCCGCCCAGCGGCGGTACGGGTGTGGGAGCAGATGCTCCACTGGGTGGACTCCGCCTGACGGATCACGACCATCCGGCTGGATGGACCGTGTCCCTCCAGATCATCTCAGTACGTGCCGGGGAATCCGTAACCGCCCGCCGCCGGCGCCTGGACGGGAGCCGCGTGCGCCTCCCGGTCGTAGAACGGCCGCGCGTTGGCGCGCAGCCACAGAGCCACCGGGTCGTACTCGTCCGACATCGCGACGGTCGACACCGGCAGCCCGTCCGGCACCGCGCCGATCGACTGCTGCATCATCGCCCGCACCGAGTCCACGGCCGGCGGGCTGGTGTCGTACACATCGAGCCCGATGGCGAGGTACGGGGCGCCGAGCGCGGGCTGCACCCAGGCGCGGCGCAGCGAGCGGACGGCGGCCGTCCGGTGCGCGTTCTGCGTGAGCAGGGCGTAGAACTGCGGGATCTCGATGGCCGGTTCGGACAGCCGCAGCGGACCCGCGGGCTGCCGCTCCAGGCCGGTGGCGATGCGCCGCAGATCGAGCCAGGGGATACCGACGCCGCCGCCCGGCGCGTGCGGGTTCAGCCAGAGGCCGTAGTGGTCGGGGTACAGGGTGCGGGCGACGTCGAGCCCGTCGACCACCTCGTACGAACGGTTCCAGCCGCTGGCCGACAACTCCTGGGCGGAGGTCACACAGGGCGCGTAGCCGAAGCCGTCGACCTCCATGTTCCCGTACTGGGCGTCGGGCGAGCCCGCCTGGCCGTGCCAGAGCAGCATCCACACCTGACCGGACGGCGGGGTCGCCAGTGCGCGCAGAAGCGCCTCGTAGGCGTCGTAACGCCCGGGCGTCACTTGGCGCAGCATGTGCTCGACCTGCCCGGCCGCGGCCGTGCCCGACGCGCTCACCTTCTACCGCCCCTTCGCGACATCACTGACATACCGGTCCCGTTCGATGAGGTGTCCCGTTCACTTGAACATCGCACCACTCCGACCGAGCCATGAAACCAGCTTAAGTGGCGATCCCGACAGCACCGTTGCGCTCCGCCGGGTTTGGTGTTTTGAGCACGGGACCGTGTGTGATGCGTCGGGTGCGGGCCGTACGTGGCCGGCCGCGCCCCGCGGCGGAGCCGCACATCGAAACAGCCCCGCGCCCCTTTCGGGGCGCGCCCTGCGGGCGGCCCCGAAATAGCCCCGCCTAGAACGCCCGGGTGTAGAACGGGCGGACCTTCTCCCTCAGCCAGTCGCCCACCGGGTCCTGGGCCACGTCCAGGAAGACCAGGCTGACCGGGTGGGGCAGGGGGACCCGGCCGAGGGCGCGGCCCAGGGCGTCCAGGGGAACGGTGCGGGCGCTCTCGTCCCAGTGGGTCACCTCGACGCCGACGAACATCACCGTGTCGCCGCCCTCGATGCTCGCCAGACAGCGCCGGGCGCCCACCACGAGGCCGGTCGCGTCGAACTCCGCCGAGGCCGCGGCCAGGAAGTCCACCGGGTCGTCCTGCCAGTCGGGCTGGAAGAGCCGGACCCGGCCGCCGCTCGCGGGTCCGTCCAGTTCGGTCCGGCCCACCCGGCACAGTTCGGCGACGGCGGCCGGGGGCAACGGTATCCCGACCGTGCCGTCCGGGTTCAGGACGATGCCGGCCTGGGGCGGCAGACCGCGCGCGAACTCCACGGCGGGCGCCACCGTGTACGCCATGTGGTCACCGACGACCTGGCGGAACTGCTGCTCCGAGGTGAAGACCGGCACGTACGCCTGCCCGGCCAGCTCCATCGTGGGCAGGTCGAGCGGGCCGCTGTGCGGGCCGCCGCCCTCGGGCAGCGGCACCCAGATGAAGCTGCGCCCGAGGGTCTCCACGATCCGGGCCCCCGTCGAGGGCGACGGAGGGAGCCCCAGGGAGGCGGCGAGCACCTCCTCCACCTCGTTGCCGGGCCAGCCCATGTGGGGGTGCGCGTGTGCCGGAATGTCCTGTGCCGGGAAATCCATCTCTACCGCCTGCTCCAACCGCCGTGTGCGATGGCCGAGGTTAGTCGTCCTCAGTCGCCGAAATCGATGCGGCGCAGCACGTCCGCCGCGGCACGGTCGACGAGCACCGCGGAACCGCAGCCGTCGGGGAGGTCGCCCTTCTCCACCGAGCGCAGCAGCCGGGCGACCGCGCCGCGGTGGCGCGCGAACGCGTACCGCGAGACGCCACGGCCGCGTTCGCGCTGACCGTCGAGGGCCGTGCCGGGGTCGACGTCGAGGAGCAGCAGGTGCAGGGTGCCGCCGCGGCGGCGGGCGTCGCGGGCGAGCCAGTCGCGCACCCAGGCCTGCGTACCGCAGTCGTGGACGACGACGCCCTCCCCGGAGCGCAGGGCCCGGCGCAGGCCCGCGTAGTGCGCGGCGCGGACGAGGGGCCGGTAGACCGCGTACGGCAGGAAACGGGCCAGGCGCTCGTCCCAGCGGTCGCGGGTGTCCTGGGAGTCGATGAGGCGGCCGGTCACCGCCCGGCGCATCAGGGTCGATTTGCCGCTGCCCGGCAGGCCCGTGACCACCACCAGATCGGCCGCCCCGAAGCGCAGACCGTGCGGGCTGTGGCCCGAGCGCGCCCGCAGGTCGCGGACGACGGGGGTCACCAGCGGGTCGCACGCCTCCCTGGCCGGCGCAGGTGGCTGCTTGGGCAGCGCGATGCCCGAACTGGTCGCGTACGCCGTGGTCCTGTTCACCCTGATCGTCCTCCCCATGGGGTCGGCAGACCCATCTCCGTCGAGTGTAAAGAGAAGGTAATGCGCTGGTCCCCCTGTTTCTGTTCTTGTCCTGCCACAGCCCCGTCACAGATCACTGTGAACACCCTGGCCACCCCGTCCTGACCCCGTGCAGCCCCCTGCCGGAGCCGGGGGCGTGCAATGATGTGCCCGCCAACTGCATACCGGCCGCTTGAATCCGCGCGGGAGAGTTCCGGGAAACACGTACACGCAGGTGTACGAGTGCCCGGGCGCCGAAGGAGCAAGTCCCTCCCTTGAATCTCTCAGGCCCCCGATACCGCACGGACGAGGCACATCTGAAAAGCGGGCCGCCCCTGACCGTCAGGGCGTAGGCCCCACCCAAGGTGCAAGTCAGTGACCCCCGTGTTCGGCGGTGGTCACGGCGAACCTCTCAGGTTCCGATGACAGATGGGGAGGAACGACCTCGCCGTCATGCCTTGGGAGCCCCGCCGATGAGCAGCAACACCCCCGTCGAACCCCGCCGCACCGCCCTCGATGCCCTGCATCGCTCGCTGGGCGCGACCATGACCGACTTCGCGGGCTGGGACATGCCCCTGCGGTACGGCTCCGAGCGCGACGAGCACCTCGCCGTGCGGACCCGGGCCGGGCTCTTCGACCTCTCGCACATGGGCGAGATCACCGTGAGCGGACCGCAGGCCGCCGCGCTGCTGGACTTCGCGCTGGTCGGCAACATCGGCGGGGTGAAGACCGGCCGGGCCCGCTACACGATGATCTGCCGGGCGGACGGCGGCATCCTCGACGACCTGATCGTCTACCGCCTCGCCGACACCGAGTACATGGTCGTGGCCAACGCCTCCAACGCCCAGGTGGTCCTGGACGCCCTTACGGAGCGCGCCGAGGGCTTCGACGCCGAGGTCCGCGACGACCGGGACGCGTACGCGCTGCTCGCGATCCAGGGCCCCGAGTCCCCCGGCATCCTGAAGTCCCTCACCGACGCCGACCTGGACGGCCTGAAGTACTACGCGGGCCTGCCCGGCACGGTCGCGGGCGTCCCCGCGCTGATCGCGCGCACCGGCTACACCGGCGAGGACGGCTTCGAGCTGTTCGTGGCCCCGGCCGACGCCGAGAAGCTGTGGCAGGCGCTGACCGACGCGGGAGCCGCGGCCGGACTCGCCCCCTGCGGGCTCTCCTGCCGCGACACCCTGCGCCTGGAGGCGGGCATGCCGCTGTACGGGCACGAGCTGAGCACCTCGCTCACGCCGTTCGACGCGGGGCTCGGCCGGGTCGTGAAGTTCGAGAAGGAGGGCGACTTCGTGGGCCGCGAGGCGCTGTCCGAGGCCGCCGCCCGCGCCGAGTCGACGCCTCCGCGCGTCCTGGTCGGGCTGGCCGCCGAGGGCCGCCGCGTCCCGCGCGCCGGCTACCCCGTCGTCGCCGGCGGCAAGGTGATCGGCGAGGTCACCTCCGGCGCGCCCTCCCCGACGCTCGGCCGGCCGATCGCGATGGCGTACGTCGACGCGGAGCACTCCGCGCCCGGCACCGCCGGTGTCGGCGTGGACATCCGGGGCAGCCACGAACCGTACGAGGTCGTGGCACTGCCGTTCTACAAGCGCCAGAAGTGACACTGGTTCGCAAGCACCGCACGTGACGTCCGTCCGCAGGCGCCGCACGTGACGCCGGCCCGCAGGCGCCACACGTGATCCTGGGCACATCCGCCCAGCTCACCCGTACTCCCCCTGCATCAGCACTCACCCGCGTACAGGAGAATTCACGCCATGAGCAACCCCCAAGAGCTGCGCTACAGCAAGGAGCACGAGTGGCTGTCGGGCGCCGAGGACGGCGTCTCGACGGTCGGCATCACGGAGCACGCGGCCAACGCGCTCGGCGACGTGGTGTACGTCCAGCTCCCCGAGGTCGGTGCCGCGGTGACCGCGGGCGAGACCTGCGGCGAGCTGGAGTCGACCAAGTCGGTGAGCGACCTGTACTCACCCGTCACCGGTGAGATCACCGAGACCAACCAGGATGTCGTGGACGACCCCGCGCTGGTGAACACCGCTCCCTTCGAGGGTGGCTGGCTCTTCAAGGTACGGGTGACGGACGAGCCGAAGGACCTGCTCTCCGCCGCCGAGTACACCGAATTCTCCGGCTCCTGATTCCGGCTCCTCGCTAAGGACCCCAGACCGATGTCGCTTCTGAACACGCCCCTGCACGAACTCGACCCGGACGTCGCCGCCGCCCTCGACGCCGAGCTGAACCGTCAGCAGTCCACCCTTGAGATGATCGCCTCGGAGAACTTCGCCCCGGTCGCGGTCATGGAGGCCCAGGGCTCGGTCCTCACCAACAAGTACGCCGAGGGCTACCCCGGCCGCCGCTACTACGGCGGCTGCGAGCACGTCGACGTCGCCGAGCAGATCGCGATCGACCGGGTCAAGGAGCTGTTCGGCGCCGAGTACGCCAACGTGCAGCCGCACTCGGGCGCCTCCGCCAACCAGGCCGCGCTCTTCGCGCTGGCCCAGCCCGGCGACACCATCCTCGGCCTGGACCTCGCCCACGGCGGTCACCTGACCCACGGGATGCGGCTGAACTTCTCCGGCAAGCAGTTCAACGTGGTCGCGTACCACGTGGACGACGCCGGCCTGGTCGACATGGCCGAGGTCGAGCGGCTCGCCAAGGAGAACCGCCCCAAGGTGATCATCGCGGGCTGGTCGGCGTACCCCCGGCAGCTGGACTTCGCCGAGTTCCGCCGCATCGCGGACGAGGTCGAGGCCCACCTGTGGGTCGACATGGCGCACTTCGCGGGCCTCGTCGCGGCCGGCCTCCACCCGAACCCGGTGGAGTACGCGGACGTGGTCACCTCCACCACGCACAAGACGCTCGGCGGGCCCCGCGGCGGGATCATCCTCGCCAGGAAGGCCTTCGCGAAGAAGCTGAACTCGTCCGTCTTCCCGGGCTTCCAGGGCGGCCCCCTGGAGCACGTGATCGCGGCCAAGGCGGTCTCCTTCAAGGTCGCCGCCACGGAGGAGTTCAAGGAGCGCCAGCAGCGCACGATCGACGGCGCGCGCATCCTCGCCGAGCGGCTGACGGCCGCCGACGCCCGCGAGGCCGGGGTGAACGTGCTCTCCGGCGGCACGGACGTGCACCTGATCCTGGTCGACCTGCGCGAGTCCGAGCTGGACGGACAGCAGGCCGAGGACCGCCTCCACGAGGTCGGCATCACGGTCAACCGCAACGCCGTCCCGAACGACCCCCGGCCGCCGATGGTCACCTCGGGCCTGCGGATCGGTACGCCCGCGCTCGCGACCCGCGGCTTCACCGCCGAGGACTTCACCGAGGTCGCGGACGTCATCGCCGAGACCCTGAAGCCGGTCTTCGACGCGGCGGCGCTCAAGGCCCGCGTGACCTCCCTGGCCGAGAAGCACCCGCTGTACCCCGGTCTGGGCAAGTAGTTCCGTTTCGCGGGGTACCGCGCACACTGGAAGGCGCGCGCGGTACCCCGTTCCGTTCCGCCCTGTTCCACCCCGCTTCACCCCGTTTTGAGGAGTTCCCGTGGCCATCTCGGTCTTCGACCTGTTCTCGATCGGCATCGGCCCGTCCAGCTCCCATACGGTCGGCCCGATGCGCGCGGCACGCATGTTCGCGCACCGCCTGCGCAACGAGGACCTGCTGCCCCCCGTCGTCGCGGTCCGCGCCGAGCTGTACGGCTCACTGGGCGCCACCGGCCACGGCCACGGCACCCCCAAGGCGGTGCTGCTCGGCCTGGAGGGCGCCTCCCCCCGCACGGTGGACGTCGAGGGCGCCGACGACCGGGTCGAGAAGATCAAGTCGTCGGGCCGCCTCGACCTGCTCGGCGAGCACGAGATCGACTTCTCCTTCGACGACGACCTGGTGCTGCACCGCCGCAAGACACTGCCGTACCACGCGAACGGCATGACCCTGTGGGCGTACGACGCCTCGGGCGCCGAGGTGCTCTCGAAGACGTACTACTCGGTGGGCGGCGGGTTCGTCGTCGACGAGGACGCGGTCGGCGCGGACCGCATCGTGCTGGACGACACGGTCCTGAAGTACCCCTTCCGCACCGGCGACGAGCTGCTGCGGCTCGCCCAGGAGACGGGCCTGTCCATCTCCGCGCTGATGCTGGAGAACGAGCGGGCCTGGCGCACCGAGGAGGAGATCCGCGAAGGGCTCCTCGCCATCTGGCGCGTCATGCAGGCGTGCGTCTCGCGCGGCATGTCCCGCGAGGGCATCCTGCCCGGCGGCCTGCGGGTGCGCCGCCGCGCGGCCATGTCGGCCCGCCAGCTGCGCGCCGAGGGCGACCCGCTGGCCCACGCCATGGAGTGGATCACCCTGTACGCGATGGCCGTGAACGAGGAGAACGCGGCGGGCGGCCGGGTCGTCACCGCCCCCACCAACGGCGCCGCGGGCATCATCCCGTCGGTCCTGCACTACTACGTGAACTTCGTCGCGGGCGCCTCCTCGACGCCCGAGGAGAAGGAGGACGGCGTCGTACGCTTCCTGCTCGCCGCCGGCGCCATCGGCATGCTCTTCAAGGAGAACGCCTCCATCTCCGGCGCCGAGGTCGGCTGCCAGGGCGAGGTCGGCTCGGCCTGCTCGATGGCGGCGGGCGCGCTCGCGGAGGTGCTCGGCGGATCTCCCGAACAGGTCGAGAACGCCGCCGAGATCGGCATGGAGCACAACCTCGGCCTCACCTGCGACCCGGTCGGCGGCCTCGTCCAGATCCCCTGCATCGAGCGCAACGGCATGGCCGCGGTCAAGGCCGTCACGGCGGCGAAGATGGCCATGCGCGGCGACGGCTCCCACAAGGTGTCCCTCGACAAGGTCATCAAGACGATGAAGGAGACGGGCGCGGACATGTCCGTCAAGTACAAGGAGACGGCGCGGGGCGGGTTGGCTGTGAACATCATCGAGTGCTGAGCCCTCGGGGCCTGGCCTGAGGGCCTGCACTGAGGGGCGCGTGCTCCGGCGCAACCTTCAAGGCAGTTGTGCGCGTGAGGGTAGTGCGGGCCAAGTGCGGGAACCTCAAAGGGGATTGCCCCCCCACAGGCCCCAGGAAGCACGATCCGTGTTTCCGGCCACACCAGCACCAAGGAGTCACGCATGTTGCGCGGCATCGACGTAAGTGCCTACCAGTCGTCCTCGTACAGCACCGAGGGCCTGTCCTTCGTCTTCGTCAAGGCCACGGAAGGCCGGACGTACGTCAACCCGAAGCTGAGCGCGCAGACGAAGCGGGCCAGGGACGCCGGTTGTGTGGTGGGTTTCTACCACTTCCTGTGGCCCGGCAACCTCACGGCCCAGGCCGAGTACTTCGTCAGCAAGGCCCCGGAGAAGGCCGGCGACATCCTCGCCGTGGACTGGGAGACGACGGGCGAGGGAACCCACGCCAGCAACGCCGAGAAGGACCGCTTCATCCGCAAGGTACGCGAGTTGCGCCCGAACAACAGGGTCGTCCTCTACTGCAACCGGAACTTCTGGCTGAACGTGGACACGACCTCGTACGCGGGTGACGGCCTCTGGATCGCGGACTACGTGACGGCGGGCGAGCCCCGCATCCAGGCCAAGTGGCGCTTCCACCAGTACACGGACGACCCGCTGGACAAGAACGTCGCGGATTTCTCCAGCAAGGCCGCCCTGCGAGAATGGGCCGAGGACGCCTGACGAGGGGAGCCGCACGGTATGGGTGGGAGCGTTGCCGCGGTCAGCAGCAATGGGGCGTACTCGTTCACCAAGCCGAATCGCGCGAGCATCGTGCTGCTCGTGGGGCTCGGGGTCGAGGGTGATGTGCATGCCGGGGCGACCGTCAAGCACCGGTTCCGGATGCGGAAGGATCCCACGCAGCCGAATCTGCGGCAGGTTCACCTCATGCACGAGGAGCTGTTCGACGAGGTCCGGGGAGCCGGGTTCGAGGTCGCGGCCGGGGAGCTCGGCGAGAACGTCACCACCCGGGGCATCGATCTGCTCGGGCTGCCGGCCGGGACCCTGCTGCGGCTCGGGGACGAGGCCGTCGTGGAGGTCACCGGGCTGCGCAATCCCTGCGCGCAGATCGACACCTTCCAGAAGGGGCTCATGAAGCAGGTCGTGGGCCGGGGCGAGGACGGGAAGGCCCGCTTCCGGTCCGGGATCATGAGTGTGGTCGTCGCGGGTGGCCGGGTGCGGCCCGGTGACCCCGTGGAGGTCGAACTGCCGGCCGGACCGCACCTGCCGCTGGACATCGTCTGAGCGGGGGCGGAAAGAGTTACGCGGTGAAGTCCGGGGTGCGTTCCCTGGACGCCTCGGCCAGGGCCTTCGTCACCGCGTCCACGCCCTCCTGGAGGCCGTAGACGGGGGTGGCGGGCTGCTGGCGCCAGGAGTCGTCGAGGCCGCCCGCGTCCACGGTGTCGAAGCCGAGTTCGTCGATGAGGGCGCGTACGACCTGCTTGGCCGCCTCGTCGTCGGCCGCCACCGGGAGGGCGATGCGGTCGGGGGCGCCGGCCGGCCGGGGGCGGTCCAGGATGTCCTGCGCGTACGTGCCGTTGAAGGCTTTGACGACCGTGTGGCCGAGGTGCTGGGCCGTCCAGCGGGACTCCGTCAGCCCCTCGTCCAGGATCGCGGCGATCCGGCCGTCCCGCTGCGGGTAGTAGTTGCCGGTGTCGATGACGGTCACCCCGTCGGCCGCCTGGTCCAGCAGCCCGGACGGCAGGCCGGGGATCGCCTTCAGCGGGATCGTGACGACGACGATCTCGGCGCCCCGGGGGGCCTCCTCGACGCTGACGGGGGTGGCTCCGGTCTCCTCCGCGAGCGCGGTGAGCGTCTGCGGGCCGCGGGAGTTGGCGACGTACACGTCGTGCCCGAGTGCGGTGAGCCGGCGGGTGAGGTTGCCGCCGATGTTCCCTGCTCCGATGATGCCGATCTTCATGGGGGACTCGCCCTTCGAGGAGGTGGGTGGCTCCTGGCGCGATATACCAACCCCGGTTCATACCGGGCTATTCCGAGCCCCACCCGGATGGACGAACACGACAAAGGGGCGCCCCCCCTGAACCGGTGGGCGCCCCGTCCCGTCGGGTGACTTGTTGTTGTGGGGCCAGAACTCGTGGAACGAGAGCAGCTTGTAGCCGGTTTG
>NZ_JBHXTO010000047.1:0-59605 GCF_042677425.1 Streptomyces sp. NPDC127119
AGGACGGTCAGTACGTGCGCGGCCCGGTGGCCGGGCGTGAGGCGTACGTAGTTGGTCCTGCCCCAGGGGTAGATCTCGCCGGTCAGCTCGTCGCGGACCGGAAGTGAGGCGTGCCAGTCGAGGCCGAGTCGTGGCATGTCCAACGAGATGGTGGCTTCCTGGGTGTGGTGGGGGTCGAGGTTCACGACCACCAGAACCGTGTCCGTGCCGTCGCGCTTGCTGTACGCGATCACGGCGTCGTTGTCGGCCTGGTGGAAGTGGACGTTCCGGAGCCGGCGCAGCGCGGGGTGCTCCCGCCGGATCCTGTTCAGCGAACCGATGAGCGGTGCGAGGGACGTGCCCGCCCGCTCGGCGGATTCCCAGTCCCGCGGTCGCAGCTGGTATTTCTCCGAGTCGAGATAGTCCTCGGTACCGGCTCGCGCCGCGGTGTTCTCGCACAGCTCGTATCCCGCGTACATCCCCCAGGTGGGCGAGAGCGTCGCCGCCAGCACGGCCCGGATCTCGAAAGCGGGCCGGCCGCCGTGCTGAAGGAACTCCGGGAGGATGTCGGGGGTGTTGACGAAGAAGTTGGGCCTCATGTACGCGGCGGCGTCACCGGAGAGTTCGGTGAGGTATTCGGTCAGTTCCTCTTTGGTGTTGCGCCACGTGAAATAGGTATAGGACTGCTGGAAACCGATCGCGCCGAGCGTGTGCATCATCGCCGGGCGGGTGAACGCCTCGGCCAGGAAGATCACATCGGGATCGGTGCGATTGATCTCCCCGATCACCTCTTCCCAGAACATGACCGGCTTCGTATGCGGATTGTCCACGCGGAAGATCCGTACGCCGTGGCTCATCCAGAACCGCAGAATGCCGAGGGTCTCCTCGACGAGGCCCGGCATGTCCTCGTCGAAGGCGATCGGATAGATGTCCTGGTACTTCTTCGGCGGGTTCTCCGCATAGGCGATCGTGCCGTCCGCCCGGTGCTGGAACCATTCCGGGTGCTTCTCCACCCACGGGTGGTCGGGGGAGCACTGGAGCGCGAAGTCCAGGGCGACTTCGAGCTGAAGGGCGGTCGCGGCGCGTACGAAAGCGTCGAAGTCGTCGATCGTGCCGAGGTCGGGGTGGATGGCGTCGTGCCCGCCCTCCGGCGAGCCGATCGCCCACGGGACGCCGACATCCTGGCGATTCGCCGAGAGGTTGTTGTTGGGGCCCTTGCGGAAGGTCGTACCGATGGGGTGGATCGGCGGCAGATAGACGACGTCGAAACCCATGCCGGCGATCGCGGGCAGCCGCTCGGCCGCCGTTCTGAACGTACCGCTGACCGGCGGTTTCCCGGGCTCGATGATCGCGCCCTCCGAGCGCGGGAAGAACTCGTACCAGGAGCCGAACAGCGCCCGCTCCCGTTCCACCAACAGGGGGAGCGGGGCCGACCGCGTGATCCGCTCCCGCAGGGGGTGCCCGGCGAGTGCCGTGTCCACGTCCGGGGTCAGGGCGGCGGCGAGACGGGCGGACGGCGGCCGGGCATCGTCGCGAAGGGCGTCCGCGGCGGCCAGGACCGCCGCTCGGCCGGCGTCACGCGGCACCCCGGAGGCGGCCCGCTCGTAGACCTCGGCCCCCTCCTCCAGGACCAGGCCCACGTCGATGCCGGCCGGGATCTTTATGCGCGCCGACCGGCGCCAGGCGGAGACCGGGTCCGACCACGCCTCCACCCAGTAGGTCCACTCGCCCACCGCCGTGGGCGTGACGTCGGCACCCCAGCGGTCCGTACCGGGGGCCAGTTCCCGCAGCGGAGTCCACGGGCCGGTGCGCCCGTCGGGGCCGCACAGCACGACGTTCGCGGCGACCACGTCATGGCCCTCGCCGAACAGGGTGGCGCTGACCTGGAAGGTCTCGCCCACCACCGCCTTCGCGGGGCGGTTGCCGCGGTCGACGGCCGGACGGACGTCGACGACGGGGACGCGGCCGATCTGAACGACGGTCGTGCGGCCGATCGGGGGGACGTGGCCGCCGGCCGGGTTCTCGGTCATGTGATTCATCTCCGTCGTCGATGTCCTGGTCCAGGTCCGTGGTCATCCACGGGTCGGAGGGCTCTTTCCTAGGTCGCGGGGCTCACCACGAGCTGGTCGGAACGCCCCGGAAGCGCGCCGATCGGCGGGCTGTGACCGGCCCGTTCGCGGCGCCGCGCCGAAGTGGCCGACAGATAGCGCTCGGCCGCGTGCACCGCCTCACGTGCGCAGCGTTTGCCCATGAGGACGCAGAGCGTGTAGCCCGTGTCCTCGAAATTGCCTCGCGCGCCGTGGTCGGCGGGGGCCGCGAGCATCATGCGTTCCCAGGCCCGGTACAGCTCCAGCAGCCTGGCGACCTCGTCCTTGGCAGGCAGCAGCATCGCACTGGTCACCTTCCATTCCCTCGGATGCGCACGGTTCGCCCGGATGTGCGTGATGGCCGTGCACGCGGAGGCGCCGACCGACTGCGGCGGCCGACACCTTCACTCATGGTGCACGTGCGGACACACAACGTCCTGTTGTCGCTTCAACGACATTGGGCCGTCGCTCGGGTTGCACGAATGGAGTACCGCTCGCACTCTGGGAATGACTCAGAAGCGATCACTGCTCACGCTCTGCATTCGGAGCTTCGGCCCGCCGGGGTGAGGAGGAGGGAGAGCTTCGCCGGTTGCCGGTGAGGAGCCAACGACGATGAAGACCGTAGTCCCCTGCTACTACCACCTCGACGTGGAGGTCAGTCCGGAGCGGGTCGATCAGGTCGGGCGCATTCTGGCCGCCCACCTCCGGTACTGGAACCTGGAGAACCTCGTCGAGCCCGTCTGTCACTGCGCGGAGCTGCTGTTGCGGACGATCGACGCGCACGCGACGGACAAGAACACCACGCTGGAGATGTGGTGGAACGGCCAGCACCTCATCACCGCGATCGCGGACATCGACGGGAAGTCCCACCCGGAGGCCGCGACGCGGGGCTGGCTGGCGCACGTCGCCGCGCTGAGCGACGGCTGGGGGTGCTGTGCCACGGGCAGTGGCGGACGGATCGTCTGGTTCTCCCGCCGGGCCCGTGCCATGGAACGCTCCCCGCTGGTCCCGACCGCACCCGCGCCCAGCCTGCGCGAATCCCGGCGCGCGCCCCGCGAACTGCCGGTACGGGAACTGGCGGCGCCGGCGCCCGAAGGGCCGCTCGTGGGCGCGGCGACGGACTGACGACGACGGAGTGACGAGGGCCGCGTGACGACGACTGTTCGGCCCGTGACCACCCGGGCGGTCGCGGGCCGAACGGTTCGCCGTCCGCAGGGCCCGGCCGACCGGACGCCGCAGGCACGGCGCCCGGTCGGCCCAGGACCCGATCAGGCGATCCGGGCCTCCCCGTACGGGACCAGCCGGACCGGGCCCAGCAGCCCGTACGCCGCCCGGGTCAGACCGCCGTACACCGCGGGGTCGCTGATGCGCAGGCGGTTGGCGAGGGGGGTGGCCACCTCCACCTCGATGGTGTTCGTGCCGCGTTCGAGCAGATCACCGAGGTCCACCACGGGGTGGATCTGATCGACCGGGTCGAGCCGGTGGCCGTTGACCGTCACCCGGCAGGTGTCCGTGACCGCGCCCAGCTCCAGACGCGCGCCGTGTCCGCCGGTCCAACCGCGGCCGAGGGTGAAGGCGGTGCGGTAGCGGCCGATGCCCGAGACATCCGCCAGCTCGGGGATCTGCGACCAGGGCACCAGCGCGTCCAGCGTCACCTCGTGCTCGACGACGGTCGTCCTGGTGGCCGAGGCACCCGGCCGCCAGTCCTGGACGCGCAGGTTCCACGACGTCAGTTCCCTCGGCCCCGGGATGTCCTTCAGCGTGGCGCTGACGGCCCGTCCCTTGGAGAGGGAGGTGCGGTACGTACCCGCGGCCGTGGCACGCACGGTGAGACCGGCGTCGGTGAAGCGCACCTCCTCGGCCTCACTGTCGACGGCGTACGGGCGGGAGCCGTTGCGGTCACCGAAGAGCCCCGGCCTGCCGATCGCCACGATCAGGGTTTCCGCGGGCTGGAGCGTGACCAGTACGGTCACCGCGTCGCCGTCCTCCGTGTAGCGGGCGACGCGCTCCGCCTTCCCGGTCCACGGGTCCAGCAGGTACGGCACCCCCTTGGCCGTGGTGCGGTGCAGGGTGACCTCGTGGTCGATCGCGGCGACCGCGGGCTTGACCGTCTCGGCGTGCTTGCCGTTGCACAGGTAGTAGTAGTCGACCCCGTCGGCCACCCGATGGGCGTTGAGGAGCGTGGAGGCATTTGCGTACGTGACGTCGGGCCGCACTCCGAGCGCGGTGAGCGCGTCGCCGACGAGGGTCTTGTCGGTGACCGTGCGGACCAGCGGCCGGGCCAGCAACTCCCGTACGACGGAACGCAGTTCGTCGCTCTCGCCGGTGTCCGGGACGCCGGGCGGCACCACCGTGTCCCAGGCGCCGAGCAGCACGATCGGCAGCCCGGCGCGGCTGAACCGCAGCAGGGCGCGCGCGTCGCGCAGGGCGAGCGTCACCGTGGACCCGTAGAAGAAGTCGCCCTCGACGAACAGGGCCTTGTACGCGGGGCCGTCCGGTGCGAGGCGTCCCTTGCGCACGACGGCGGAGGGCAGGTCGAGGAGCGGGCCGCTGAGGAACTGGTGGCTCCAGCCCAGCGTGATGCCCGTCGCGGTGAACCAGGACGCGCCGATGCCGGTGGCCGTGTAGCCGGTCTGCCGGAACACCGCCACGTCCGCCCTGGCCCTGCCGGTCTGCAGCACCTGGTGCACCCGGCCGAGGTAGCCGGAGACGTCCGGGACGTGCTTCCAGGTGGGGTGCCTGGGACCCCAGGACTCGCCGTATCCGGCAACCCCCTTGTACGGGGTGAAGGCCGCGTAGCCCGGCCAGTTGACGCCGGGGAACTCGGCGTAGGAGAAGCCGTGGACGACGGTCTGGTTGACTCCGGCGGCGTAGGCGCCGCCCATGGTGCGCAGGAACTTCTGCCAGGTGGTGCTGTACGCGCCGCCCGCGTAGGCGCCGGCCTCGCACGAGAGCACCGTGTTGCCGGCCATGTCACGGCCACCGGCCAGGCAGCGGTAGTCGTCGAGGTTCTTGAAGCCCAGCGACTCGCCCTCGGGGATGTCGAGGATGGCGGCCGAGGCGATGGCGTCGGTCTGCAACCCGTAAGGCTGGGACCGCAGTTGGAGGCCGAGCGAGTGGGCCCAGGTGCGCAGCGCCGTGACGTGGTGCCTGTTGAAGAGGGTGGAGACCGTCTCCCAGAAGTCGTGCCTGATCTGGCGGGTGACGGCGGCCTCGAAGGCGTACACCTGGTTGCTGTTGTCCAGGACCAGGGCGGGCAGCAGTGGCAGCAGGGAGCGGCCGGTGTGGTCGCGGAACGCGTCGGGCAGGGCCGGTGTCCACTGGAGTCCGTCGGTCTCCAGCTCGATGGAGTCCTCGAAGAGCGCGCCGCCGGACACCTTCAGCAGGCGGCGGACGGACTTCGTGAGGATGTGCTTCTCCCAGAAGTCGGTCACCGCGCGCGTGCCGGCCGCGCTGAAGTGGTCGACGACGTAGGCGGGCGGGTCGGTGTGCGGTCCGGCCTCCGGGGTCTGGCCGGAGCCGCGCACCCAGTACGAGATCACGACCCAGGTGCCGTCGTCGGGCGCGGTCCAGTTCAGGGTGCCGTCGGCGACGGTGGAGGTGAGGTCGCGGACCGAGTCCAGGTCGAGGCCGGTCTCCTTGCGGGTGGAGTTCGCGGTGTTCACCCGGGCCGCCTGCACCAGGAGCAGCCGCTGCGCGGTCACCCCCGACGCGGCCTCGTGCACGGGCTTCGGGACGGGGCCCGAGAACGCGGCGCCCGGGGCCAGGGTGGCCGCTCCGTGGGCCAGTTCCTTGACGGCCGCGTCGCTGTCGGGGGTGATGCCGGGGACGGCGGCGGGCCAGCTGGGCCCGACGGTGAGGTCGACGGTCAGACCGCGCCGGGCGGCCTGGCTCAGCGCGGCCTCGACTCCCGCGACCCAGGCGGCGGTTCCCCAGCCGTGCCGGGCCGTGTCCAGCGAGGAGGTGTCGCTGACGCTGTGGTGGACGGCGGCTATCTCGGCGCCGCCGAAGCCCGCGTCGGCGATCTGGTCGATCTCCCGTCTGATCTCGTCCGGCTGCACCAGGCCGTCGGGCCACCACCAGCGGAACTTCGGGCGCACCGCGCGGCCCGGCTCGGCGAAACGCGGGGCGGAGGAGCCGGTGGCTCCCGCGGTGGCGGCCGAGGTCGCGGCCGAGGCGCTGCCGGGCGCCGCCCAGTCGATGACGCCGGCGGCGGCGGCCGTGGCCGCCGCGGCGGCGAGGACGGTACGGCGGGGGAGCCCCGTCCGGGGAACTGCGGTGTGGTCGTTCATGGTTCTTGTCCACTCTTGGAGGGCAGCACAAAGAAGACCCCTGAGGGGCCAGGGAGAGTTGAATCGTTTTAATCGCTACGACGCTGCGAAAGTAAGTCGCTCGATCAAGAGGCGTCAAGAAGCGCGCACGACACAAATTTCTGCGCGGCCGGGCCGGACAACCCGTCGGAAGCTTGCTACCGGCGGATGTTCTGCACCTCGCCGAAGCCGTCCGTCGGGCTCCAGCGCAGCCGCGTCAGCCACTCGGTGGACGATCGCGTGAACAGCAGGTCCTCGGTGCCGGCCACGGGCGCGGCCTTCTCCCAGCCGTCGAAGTCCTTGGTCGCCCTGGTGTCCCAGGTCGCCGCGTTCCGCGTACCGACCGCGGCGACCGACTCCGTCGGCGGTTCGCCGTCCGCGCAGTACACGCCCCAGTTCGCGATCGCCGTGACCGTGTCGCGGAAGGCCCTGAGCGTGATGCTCCGGCAGGCGTCGCCCTCGGTCGCGTACACCAGCCGGGGCTTGCTCCACGGTCCGCCCGCGGTGTCCTGGTGCTGCTCCATGAGGCCGCGCCCGGCCGCGTAGTACATGCCCAGGCGCCCGCCGTCGGCCCAGGGGACGTCCTCGACGAAGCGGGCGTGCGACGGGGCGGGGGAGGCGCCGCCGGTGTCCCCCGTGCCCTCGCCCCCGCCTCCCCGCTCCGTGCTCCCGCAGGCGGCGGCGCACGTCAGCAGTGCGACCGCAGCGGCCGTCGCCGCCCGGAGCTGCCAGTGGGCACCCTGTACGCGTCGCATGTGTCTCCCCGGGCTCGCCGTGCGGGCAGGGTCCATGGGATCACGACCTGGCGGCACCCGATCACCCGAAGACGTTGTCCGTCTCGTCCCAGCTGAAGGGATCGGTGGTGGGCGCGGGCGGCAGAGCCCGGGGCGTGCGCGACGACGACTGGTACATCGCCTCGATCTCGGCCGCGTACCGCACCGCGATGGCGTCCCTGCGGAGCTTCATCGACGGCGTGAGCAGCCCGTTGGCCAGGTCGAACGCCTCGGGCAGCACCCGGTAGACCCGGATGGACTCCGAGCGCGACACGGTCGAGTTGGCCGCGCCGACGGCGCGGTTGATCTCCTCCCGCAGCGCGTGCTCCTCGCGCAGCTCGCGGTCGTGGACGTCGCCCGGCACCGCGTGCACCGAGCGCCAGTGGGCGAGGTACTCGGGATCGAGGGTGATCAGGGCCCCCACACAGGGCCGGTTGTCACCCACGACGACCGCCTGGTGGACCAGCGGATGGACCCGCAGGCGTTCCTCCAGGGCCGCGGGGGCGACACTCTTGCCGCCGCTCGTGATGACGATGTCCTTCTTGCGGCCGGTGATGCTCAGATAGCCCTCGTTGTCGAGCTGCCCGATGTCCCCGGTGGCCAGCCAGCCGTTGTGGAGCGCGGCCCGGTTGGCCTCCTCGTCGTTGACATAGCCCTGGAACACCGAGGGTCCCCGGACGAGGATCTCCCCGTCGTCGGCCACATGGATCTCCGTGTCGGGCAGCGGCTGTCCCACGGTGCCGAACTTCTCGCGGCCGACGGGCTGGGCCGTGATGCCGCCGCTCGTCTCCGTGAGCCCGTACCCGTCATGGACGAAGATCCCGATCCCCGAGTAGAACAGGGCCAGTTCACGGTTGAGGGGGGAGCCGCCCGAGACGGCCCCGCACACCCTGCCGCCCAGGGCCGCGCGCAGCTTGCGGAACACCGTCTTGTCGTAGACGGCGTGCTGCAGCCGCAGATCGAGGCCGGGTCCGGCGCCCGTGCCCAGCCGCTGCCGCTCGGACGCCGCGGCGAAGTCCTGCGCGGTCCGTACGGCACGCTCGAACAGGGCGCCCTTGCCCGCCGCTTCGGCCTTGCGGAGGAAATTCTTGTACAGCTTCTCGAAGACGTACGGGACGGCGTAGAGATAGGTGGGCCGGAACGACAGCAGGGCCTCGGCCAGGGTCTCCGCACGCAGGTCGGGCTCGTGGCCCATCAGGATGCCGCCGCGCATGCACAGCCCCTGGATCATGAGGCCGTACACGTGGGAGAAGGGCAGGAAGGCCAGCACGGCGGGCTGCTGCCCGGGCGGCGCCGCGGTGTGTCCCCAGCCGGCCAGCAGGGTGTCGCACGGGCTCGCCAGGCTGCTGTGGCTCAGCGCGCAGCCCTTGGGGTGTCCCGTCGTGCCCGAGGTGTACGCGATGACGGCCGTCGAGTCGGGCAGCACGATCCTGCGCATCGACTCGACGGTGGTGACCGGCACCCCCAGACCCGCCTCGGCCAGGTCCGCCAGCGCCCCGGCGTCGAGCTGCCAGACGTGCCGCAGGGCCGGCAGCGTGGCGCACACCGAGCCGACCGTCATGATGCCCTGCTCGTCCTCCACCACCACGGCGACGCAGCCCGCGTCCCGGAGGATCCACGCGACCTGCTCGTGCGAGGAGGTCGGATAGATCGGGACGATCTCGGCGCCCACCGTCCACAGGGCGTAGCTGAGCACCGTCCACTCGTAGCGGGTGCGTGCCATGACGGCCACACGGTGGCCCGGGAAGATCCCGGCCGCGATGAAGCCCCGTGCCACGTCCAGCACCTGGTCCCGCAGCTCGATCGCGGTGACCTGCGACCAGGCTGCGGGAGAGGTGTCGGAGCGGCGTGCCAGTTGCGGCAGGAAGGGATCGCGTTCGGCTGTCTCGAAGAGACTGTCCGCGAGCCCGCCCTGCATCAGGGGCGAGGTCTGTCTGGATACTTCCAAGGGGTGCATGTGCCGCTCCAGAATCTCCTCAGAGCGCCCCTCCGATGGAGTCCGGAATCGAGGGCGTTCGAAATCTAGCCCACGACGGCGGGAGTTGGGTCACGAACGGACGATCGACCTGTCCTGATCTCGTTGCGCTGCGCCACCGAGCCACTTCAGTCCGTCGAGCAGAAAACGGTTCTGGGAGGCGCTGGCGAAGGTCGACGACAGCGGGGTGTTCGTCGCGTAGTCCATCGCGTTGTGACCGACGTTCGCGTAGAGCATCCGGTACTTCGTGTTGGTCCACAGAACCGGGTAGTAACCGCTGTACCAGGTCTGGTTCGGATCAGTGCCCACCGGGAAGCTGCTCTGGTCGATGGAGGCCAGGATCCTGATGTCCGGATTGCGCCGTAGGTCGTTCGACCAGCTGTACCACTCGTTGACGGACGACGCGAAGGTGGCGGGCAGGTTGCCGGTGGAGGGATGGGTGCGGTCCTCCACCCGCAGAGTGGCCGACGTCGGCCCCCAGGTGTTCGACTTGAAATTGCCGCTGCCGAGGAACTGCTGGTGGTACCAGGGCCATTGCTGCGCCTCGGTCGTGAAGGCGGAGACGTGGAAGCCCAGCCAGCCGCCGCCCGCGCGCATGTACCGCTCGAAGCCGGACCGCTGGGCGGCGCTCTGCGGCAGATCGTCGAGGAAGAGGACGACCTGGTACGCGTCGACGCCCCCGTTGGACAGCAGGTTCCAGTTGGTGCTCGCCGTGTAGGTGAACCCGTTCTCGGCGGCGCGGGCGGGGAACCACTGGTTGGCCTCGCGGGTGAAGCTGATGTGCGCGGCGTCCCACGTACCGCTGTAGAGGGCGAGCACCTTGAAGGGTGCCGCCTTCGGGGCCGCGTGGGCGGGCGGCGCCGCCAGTCCCAGCAGGGTCGCCAGCAGGACGAGCACCTGCAGGGCGATGCGGACCGGCCCGGACGTTCTGATGCCGTTCATGATGTGCCCCTTCCTGTACGTCGACTCGTTGTGGATGTGAGCCGTCACGGGTGGCTGACGAGGTTGGCGACGTTGGTCGCGGAGTTGGACGGCCCGCCGCGGTCGTTGACGACGTGGCGGATCGTGCCGGTGCCGCCGAGCGAGACCGTCACCATGCTGCGGAAGCGCACGTTCGCCGCGTTCGGTGCCTCGATGGCGTGTTCGGCGGTGACGGCCGGGTTCACGTTGAAGTAGCAGTAGCTGCCGAAGCCGTACACCTGGTGGCTGGTCACCGAGTTGGCGACCTTGTAGGCGGCGTAGCCCTGCGTGGAGCCGTTCATCCAGGCCGCCTGGTTGGGCGGGTCGTAGGGCATCTCGTTCTGGTAGAAGTACGTGCGCCCGCCGTTGCCGTTCCAGATGGTCTGGTGCTTCTGGTAGTGCTCGACGAACAGGCCGTACATGGTGACGTCGTCGCCGTTGACCACGAGCCCGGTGTCGGCGGTGTTGGTGTTCCAGCCGACGCCGTTGCCGTGGTCGGCGCGCCAGATCCACAGATGGTCGCCGATGACGTCGTCGCTGTTGACCGTGAGACTGGTGGTGGCCTTGCCGACGGCCGCGCCGCCGACCCGGAAGAACACGTCGTGCAGGGAGCTGGGGTTGGCAGCGTGGTCGGCGGACGAGCCGCCCGGGCCCATCTCCAGGAGCTGCGCCGAGTTGGTGGTCCCCGCGTCGAAGAGGATCCCGGCGAGCTTGATGCCGTCCACGTCCGCGACCGTCATCGCGGTCACGCCGTTGTCCGGGATGAACGTGGCGAGGCCGAGGCCCAGTACGACGGTGTCGGGGCGGGTCACCTTCAGGGTCTGGTTCAGGTGGTAGACGCCCGGGGTGACCAGCAGGTTCTTGCCCTGCGCGAGGGCGTCGTTGAGCTGCGCCGCGGTCGCGCCGGGCTTCACGACGAAGAAGTCCGACAGGGGCAGCGAGGTGCCCGCCGGGGTGCCGGCCGCCCAGGTGGTGCCGCGCGAGTCGGTGCGCACGGCGGGGACGAAGACCTTGTACGCGCCGGCCGCGTCGACGTAGAGGAAGGGCTTCTCACGGGAGACGGGTGTGCGGTCGACCGTGGTGTACGGGGGACTGGGGAAGGAGTTCGCGGGGGCGTTCTGCGCGCCGACGAAGACCATGTTCCAGTTCGAGCCCGTCCAGCTCGACCAGTCGGTGTTCCGCGACAGCCACTGCTGCTGCGATCCCGACCTGACCTGACCGTCGATCTTCGTGTCGGCCATGAAGCCGCCGCTCGACCAGCCGCCGTCGTCGAGCTGGAGGTTGCCGCGCAGATGCATCCGGCGGTACGGGGCCGCCTGCGAGACGGCCCAGCGGTCGGTGCCGGAGGCCGGTGTCACGGACAGGTTCTCCGCCGAACGCCAGAAGTTCTGGGTGGCGTTGCCCTGGAACCAGTCGGCCTCGGCGTGCACCGCGCCCCGGATGTTGACGTCGTCGGGGGAGAGGCCCAGACCCGCGACCTGGGTGTAGAAGCCGACGTTGGCGTCCGCGTCGTAGGTGCCCGGCTTGAAGAGGAAGGCCTTGCGGGCCGTGCCGAACTGGTTGGTCTCCTGCTGGGCGAAGGCCGCGTTCAGGCTGTTCTGGACTGTGGCGGCCGGGGTGGACGGGTCGAACACGGTGACGTTCGGGCCCAGGTCCGGTGTGCCGGGCGGCTGTTGGGCGTCCACGGCGTCGACGCGGAAGGACTGGGCCGCGGAGCCGTTGCAGGTCCACTGCTGGAGCTGGACGCCGTCGGCGGTCGACGCGCTCGGCACGTCGAGGCACTTGCCGCTGTTCCGGTTCACGAAGTGATAGGTCGTCCCGCCGGCGTCCGCGACGGGCTGCCACTGCTGGTTCGTCCCGCCGCCGTACGTCCACAGCTGCACGGCCGCGCCGTCGGCGACCGAGACGTCGGCCACGTCCCAGGTCTTGGTGGCGTCGGCGCGGTTGTCGACCCGTACCCGCCCGTCGGAGGTGTCGCGCAGCTGCCACTGCTGGGCCTGGCTGCTGTTGCACGCGTACTGCTGGACGGCGGTGCCGTCGGCCGTTCCGGCGCCCCGGGCGTCGACGCACTTGCCGCTGCCCGCGTTGACGACGGTGGCCCAGCCGGTGGGGAGGGCCGCGGCGGCCTGCTCGGCCCGCGGCGCGGGCGGGGCCGCCGCCACGGCGCCCGCCGCCGACGCCACCAGGGCGAGAGTGGTGAGCAGGGTGGGTATCCGGGACATCCGGGGTATCCGGCGGCCCGGTGATCTCGGCGATCCGACCGGTGATCCTGTCGATCCGAACACGGATTCTCCTGTGCGTGGGGGGTGGGGGGTGAGAAGACGACGTACATGAATGTGTTCACGGACATGAACGATGAGCGCATTCGTGGAATCTCGGCGATCGGTGAACCTAAAGGTCTGAACCAAGCGCGTCAAGATGTGAAGCAAAGACGGCCGACAATCGCCCGGACTCCGCAAGGAATTGAAGGCGGCCCGGTCTCTGGAGGGGCGGTCCGCGGTACCCGTCAGTACGATGAAGGAGATCGTCGCGCCGCCCCGGGGTCGGTGTGCGAGGGGGCCGACCGACGTCAGGAGGGCCGCCGTGAGCACGATCGCGGTGAAGGCCGCCCAGCTGAGGAGCGGACTCGTCCTCCCGTACGCGGAGGCGGGGTACCCGGAGGGCGCCCCCGTCGTCTTCGTGCACGGCCTCGCGGACTCCTGGTGGGCGTTCGAGCCGCTGCTCAGACAGCTCCCCGCCGCCCTGCACGGATACGCCCCCACCCAGCGCGGCCACGGCGACGCCGAACGGCCCCTCGACGGCTACGGCCCGGAGGACTTCGCGGGGGACCTGGTGGAATTCCTCGACGCGGCGGGCATCCGCCGGGCCGTCCTGGTCGGCGCGTCGAGCGGCGGTGTGGCCGCGCGGCTGGTCGCGGGCAGTCATCCCGACCGGGTGGCGGGTCTGGTGCTGGCGGGCGTCCCGGCCGTCCTCGCCGACAAGCCTGCCGCCGTCGCGCTGGGGGAGCAGGTCAAAAGCCTGGTCGACCCCGTGCCGCGTGCCTTCGTCGACGAACTGCTCGCCGGTCTCACGGCCCGCCCGCTCGGGCGCGGACTCCTCGCGACGATCGCCGAGGAGAATCTGAAGGTGCCCGCGCGGGTGTGGCAGGAGACCCTGCGCGGCCTGCTGGAGACGGACCTGGCGGCCACCCTGAAGGGAATCCTCGTCCCCACGCTCGTGCTCTGGGGCGACGCCGACGGCATCCTGCCGCGCTCCGACCAGCAGCGGATCCTCGACACACTCTTCGACGCCAGGCTCGTCGTGTACGAGGGCGCGGGGCATGCCCTGTACTGGGAGGAGCCCGAACGGCTCGTCCAGGACGTCGCCGCCTTCGCCGCGGAGGTGCTGCCCGGCCGTCCCGACGGCCGGACAGCACCTCGTACCTGACGTGCGATCAGCACCTGTTCAGGTGCCGGCGCTGCTCAGGTCCTGACGCCGGTCACGCGTTGGGGTCGAACGCGATCCCCGACGGCTTCGCCGACGAGAGATGCGAGTTGAACGTGCTGTCCTTGATGCCGAGCGTCGCACTCCCGAAGTTGTACGAGGTCAGCGTGTCGCGCAGGCTGCCCGGGTAGCCGTTCCAGCCGACCAGCGGGGGCCGCTGCCAGGTCCCCTTGTGGTTCTCCGGCGGCTCGTCGCCCGCGGTCGCGGCACGGAAGCAGTGCGTGCTGATCCCGTCCTTGTGATAGACGACCTTGGCGTGCGTCCCGTCCCAGCGGATCGCCGAGCGGTTGTGGACCGTGAACGAGCCGTGGTTGGACGTCGAGACGTACTGCGCCTCGTTGTTCTGCACCCAGACCACGACGTGCTCCCAGTCGTGCCGGTGTCCGCCGAGCCCGCTGCCGGCCACCGCCTGGTCCTTCTCGAAGTAGGACCCGTAGACGATCGCGCACCAGCCGTTGTTGCACTTGGAGCGCGAGTAGGTGTTGACGCTGTCCAGGTCGGACGCGTCACGGCACTGGCCGTTCAGGGCGCCGCTCGGGTTGAGCCCGCCGTTGACCGTCCCGTCGGGGCCGATGGCCGACGTGGCGTAGCAGCCGTCCGTGTCGTAGTCGTAGGTGGGCTGGAACGTCGAGTCCAGCGCGTCCGCGTTGGCGGGCAGCGCGGGGGGCGGCGCCGCCAGGGCGGTGGCCGGGAATACGAGGACCAGAGCCGCGGCGCCCGCCAGTACGCCGAGCGACTTCCGGCCCAGACGCCGGGATCCGCGGAACTTCGATGCCGGTCTGACGTTCACAGGTGTCCTCCTCATCGGCCCCGTGCAGGCCAACGCCCTTTGTGACATGTGCAGTTCAGAGTCGCGGATTTTCACTCGCATGCCAAGAGGCCCCAGAGGTCACAACGGTTACGGAGCGCCCAACAGTTGTCGCTCAACCGGCCCAAGAACGTCACACACGTGGAGGGTTGATGGAAAGCTGTGCCGCATGAGCGCGCCGCAGATCACCCGCCCGGCGGGTGACGGGCACACCGCCCCCCGTCCGCCCGAACCGGCGGCCGAGGGCGAACGGCCAGGCTGCTCCGGTGGGTTGCGGTGGTATGTCGGGCTCGCGCGGCACCGGAGATGGCCGTACGTGCTGGCCGTCGTCGCGCTCCTCGCCCAGATGGCCGTCGCGATGGTCACCACCGCCGTCGAGCAGACCCCCACCATCGACGAACCCGTGTACGTGGCCTCGGCCGAGGTGTACCTCAAGGAACGCAGCTTCCGCTACAACCCCGAACACCCGCCCCTGGGCAAGCTGATCATCGCGTCCGGCCTGGTGTTCACCGACGCGCGGCTCGACCCGGACTTCGTCGGAAGCCAGACGGCACTCGGACGGCACGTCCTGTACGAGTCGGGCAACGACCCCGCCCGCCTGATGCTGTACGCACGCCTTCCGGTGATCGTCCTGACGCTGCTGTTCGGTCTTGTCGTCCTCGCCTTCGCCCGTGACCTCACCGGCCCGCCCGGCGGCCTCGTGGCCCTGGCCCTGTACGCGTTCTCCCCGGACGTCATCGCCAACGGCTCACTGGCCACGCTCGACGTGCCCGCGACCGGGTTCCTGCTCACGGCCCTGTGGCTACTGTGGCGGGCGCGGCGGCGACCGCTCCTGTGCCTCCCGCTCGCCGGGGTGGCCCTGGGCGCGGCGGCGGCCACCAAGATGAGCGTGCTGCCGGTGATCCCGGTCCTGATGCTGCTGGGCGTCCTGTCGTTCCGGCACGCCCACCGGACCCCGGAACCCGGCACGACACCCCGGACCCCCGAACCCGGCGCGCGTCCCCCGCTCCCGGCACTCGACGCCCGCGCCCGGGGCAGGCTCCTCGCGTACGGCGCGGCGGCGGCCGTCGGCATGGCACTGATCGCGGTCGCCGTCGTCTGGGCCACCTATCTCGTCGTCGACCCGCGGATGCGCTGGGCGGCCCCCGACAACGTGCCGGACATCCGCGGAACACGCGGCCGGATCGCGGCCTGGCTGCCGTTCCCCGAGGCCTACCGGGACGGCATGCGCATCCAGTTCGGCTTCGAGTACGACATCTGGCAGGGCTTCCTGTTCGGGCGGCTCTACGAGGGCTCGCTCTGGTACTACCTGCCGGCCGCGCTCCTGGTGAAGACCCCCCTCGGCGCGCTCGCCCTGTGGACCGCCGGCTCGGTCGCGATGCTCGCCGTACGCGCACTGCGCCCGGCCGTTCCCTACGTGCTCGTCCCCGCCGCCGTACTCCTCGCCATCTCCATGCACGGCGCCCGGGATCTCGGCGTGCGCTACGCCGTGTTCATGCCGATGCTCCTGGCGGTCGCCGCCGCCGGAGCGGCGCTCTCGCGGTGGCGACCGGCCCACTGGGCGACGGCGGTGCTGGTCTGCTTCGTGGCGGTCAGCTCGTTGCGCACCTACCCGTACTACCTGCCGTACTCCAACGAGGCGTTCGGCGGACCCTCGAAGACGCATCTGCGGCTGCACGACTCGAACGTCGACTGGGGCCAGGACCTGGGCCGCCTCGCGGACCACCTCGACCGGCACCGCCCCGGTGAGCGGGTGTGGCTGGTCTACAAGGGCGCGGGTGTGCCCTCGTACTACGGCATCGACGCCTCCGATCCGCTCAAGGCCCCCCTCGGTGAGGTGCACGGACTGCTGGTGGTGTCCGACTCCGCGGTGGCGAAGGCGGACGGGCGGCTGGCCGCGCTGCTCGACACCAGTACGCCGGTCGACGAGGTCGGGCACTCGATCACCGTGTTCCGGCGCCGCTGACCCCGGCCGTCACGGACTGTCACGCGGCGGACCGTCACAGGAGGACTGTTCAGTCACAACTGCCGCTCGCGCCCGACCGGTTCGGCCGCGGCGAGGGTACGGTCGCGTCATGACGACGCGTCGTACGGGTCCCGGGAGGAGACGCGGCGCGGCCAGGACGATCGTGACGGCCCTCCTGTGCGTACTGGTGGCACTGCCCGCGAGAAGCGGCGCCGCACCGGAGGCGGCGGCCTCCGCACCCGACACCACCCGGGACCTCTACGTCGGCACGTTCAACATCTACGGGAACATCGGTCACCGGGGCGACGCCGGCGACTGGATCAGGGACGAGGCCGACGCCATCCGGGACCTCACCCTCGGTGACACCGACCGGTGGCTGTTCATCGGCCTCCAGGAAGTCTGCAAGACCCAAGGGGAACGCTTCGCACGGGAGTTGGGCCTGCGCAGCGCCTTCGTCGACACCGGTACGCGATGTGCCGACGGCCAGCCGTACGGGAACACCCTCCTGTTCCACTCGGCCGCCAAGGTCCTGCCCCCGGCACTGCTGCCCAACCCGGACGGCAGAGGCGGCGAGCGGGGCATCGTCTGCGCGGTCGTCCGTGCCGCGGGCCGGCCGCACCCGGCGGGGCCACCGGTCACGGCGTGCAGCACGCACCTGACGGTCGGCGGCGCGAAGGACGGGGAACGGCGGGCGCAGACCGAGTTCATCCACGACGAGTGGAAGCCCGACGGCATCCACCGGCTCGGCGCCGCCGGCCCGGTCGTCCTGGCGGGCGACCTGAACGCACCGCCCGACGCGCCGGAACTCGACGTCCTGTACAGCGGCGACGCGAAAGAGGCGAGCGGCCTCCGTGAGACCGGACCCACGTACCTCCGGCCGACCTACGACGACGGCCGCAAGATCGACTACCTGTTCACCTGGGGCCGGGGCGCGTCAGGACGCTGGCACTGCACCGGCACGCGCCGGACGGTCAACTCGGACCACAGCTTCTACTACAGCGTGTTGTCGACGAGGACCGGATGACCCGGCAGCCCCGGCGCGGGTGAGCGGGCGGCCCCGGGGCGGTGCACACCACGCGGCCGGTACCCCAGCCGGTCCGCCACCCCCACCAGGTCGGCCAGCAGCCACACGATGGCCAGCCACATCTCGGTGCCCTGGAGACCCGGCTCCCGGCCGGGTCCCGAACCGCCCTCGCCCGGCGGGCCGAAACCGAAGCCCGTCCCGTCCCGCCACTCTCCCAGCGCGTGCGCCAGCTGCTCCCCGGCCCACGCCTGCGCCTCGGCGGCCCGGTGCCCGCTCTGCCGGCCGGCGAGCCACAGCGGGTGGGCCACGTCCAGCACGTTGCACGCGTTCCGGCGGCCCGCGGCGAACCAGCGCGGATCCCCGCCATGGTCGAGCACCGTGTCCACCACCCGCGCCGGGTACGGCAGTTGGAGTCCGAACTGGGCGAACGAGCCGCGCGTGAGCCGGTAGTGGCCGTTCACGAGCTGCAGCCGGCCCTCGGCCGGCGGGGCCGCCCCGCCCCACATCCCGGTCCACGGATCCACCCGGGTGCCCAGCCAGCCGAACAGCGCCTCCAAGGTGCCGGGTTCGCCCGCCGCGGCGCCGAGCCCGAGGTTGTGGTGCGCGCCGGTCGCCCAGCAGTCGACCCAGGCACCGGCCGTCCACGCCCGCGTCTTCCACGGCAGCGACTCCAGGCGGGCGACCAGTTGGCCCGCCGTCATACACTCCACGGGGCGGACCGGGTGGGCGAAGCGGGAGCCCAGCAGCTCCAGCGCGTACCCCACGGACAGCACGTGGTACTCGGCCGCGCCGTCGTCGATCCAGCCGTCCGCCGCGCGGGCGGGCAGCACACCGGGGCCGCCGTCGTCGGAGAGTTCGGGCACCATTCCCTCGGCCGGGTCCTGCAGCGCGCGCAGCCGCTCCGTGTGCTCGGCGGCGGACAGCTGCGGCGGAGGCGAGCCGAGCAGCAGATCGGCGATCTCCACCGCGTCGCAGTGGGCCCGGACGGTCAGCGGCACGCCCGGCCGGTCGCGGTACCGGCCCGCGTCGGCGTCCCAGGCGCGTGCGAGGAGGCCGGCGGCCTGCGAGCGGGCCCGGTCGGCGAACCGGGCGACCTGGTCCCCGAGGCCGCCACCTCCCTCCGCCGTCCCGCGCCGGGCGGGGCCGGACTCACGCCGGTCGCGCAGCCTGCGGGCCGGATTGCCCGCGGTGACCGACCAGGGCGGCAGATCCTTCGTCACCACCGCTCCCGCGCCCACCACACAGTGGTCGCCGATGGTCACCCCGTCCAGGACGACGACGTTCGACCCGATCCACACGTCGTCGCCGACGGTGATGCCCTTGCTGGTGAGGGGCTGCCGGTGCACGGGGCGGTCGGGCCCGAACCCGTGGTTGAAGCCGAGCAGCGAACTGTGCGCGCCGATCCGCACCCCGTCCCCCAGCGCGATCCGGCCCCGCACGGTCGCGTACGGGTTGACCGTGCAGTCGGAGCCGGTGGTGACCTCGCCCGTGACGTAGGCGTGCCCGGCGATGTACGAGTTCTCGCCGAGCCGCAGGGTGTCGGTGAAGACGCCGGCGACGGGTGAGACGAAGCAGTGCGGGCCGATGCTCGCGCCGCCGTCCGTCAGCCGCTCTTGGTGGGCGGTCTGGGCGTCCCGCTGCGCGGCGGAGGCGCGAGGGTTGAAGTCCCAGGGGCAGTGGTCGAAGTAGGAGTCGTCGAGGGCGCTTTCCGAATCCATCACACCTGATCATAGAGAGCGCTTACCGCCCCGGCAATGTCTCCGGATGCCGGGGAGGGGTCCGAATGGATGCATCAGGCATGGTGTCCGGCGGCGCGGACCGTAGCGTGAGCATGGCCAGCCCGAATCCGGTGAGACGGACCCCACGCATTCGACACGAACCCCTGGTGGCGCGATGTGCTTCAGTGCGACGGCCGATCTCGTGGCGGGCTGCGGCATCGCCGCCGTCGGAGTGGCCTGCGTGGCGCGGACCCGCCGGGCGGCCGATCTGCCGATGGCCGCGCTGCCCCTGATCCTGGGCGGCCATCAGATCGTCGAGTCCCTGGTCTGGCGCTCCGGCGGCGGTTCGGGCCCCGCCACCGTGGCCTGGGCGGCGATCGCCCTGCCACTGCTCGCGGTATGGGTGCCGGTGGCCGTGCTGTGCGTGGCGCCGCCGAACGCGCGGCGGCGGCTGATGATCCCGCTCGTCGCGGGACTCGTCACCGCGGCCGTGCTCTCGTACTGCCTCGCCACGCACGGGGTGAGGGCGGAGATCCGCGGCCACACCGTCGGCTACGCCGTCTCCCTGCCCGCCTCGGAGCTGCTCGTGGCGGGCTATCTGCTGGCCACGATCGGCTCGCTGCTCCTCTCCGGCGACCGGCATCTGCGCGTCCTGGGCGTCCTGGTGACCGTGGGGGCGGCGACCTGCTGGGCGCTGTGGAAGACGGAGTTCGTCTCGACGTGGTGCGCGTTCGCAGCGGTGTGCTCGCTGGTGCTGTACGGGTGGGTGCGCGGACGGTCCGTGACATCTGGGCTTCCCCGGGTGTCCGTGGGCCGATGACGCCGGGTGCGCCCCCGGTGGGGGCCGTCCGCGCAGTTCCCCGCGCCCCCAAAAACGGGGCTGCGCCCCAGCTTTTCCCCCTCAAGGGGCGCGGGGAACGGCGCGAGCAACCCCCACCGGCCTGCGGATTCATGCAGCGGGCGGGGCCCTGTCAGGGGCGCGGGGAATGGCGCGAGGAACCCCCACCGGCCTGCGGATTCATGCAGCGGGCGGGGCCCTGTCAGGGGCGCGGGGAAATGGCGCGAGGAACCCCCACCGGCCTGCGGATTCATGCAGCGGGCCGGGCCCTGTCAGGGGCGCGGGGAATGGCGCGAGCAACCCCCACCGGCCCGCGGATTCATGGAACGGGCCGGGCCCCGTAAGGGGCGCGGGGAACTGCGCGACAAGCCCCCACCGGGGCCGCAGTCGACACTCGGCCCGCTGCTCGCGGCGGACGCGGCGGCCGTCGACGGCGAGGTGACCACCCCGCGTGACGCCGACGCGCGCGCTCGCGCCTCTGGCCGTGCCCCGGGGAGGCGGCTCTCGACCGTGCCCCGGGGCATGAGCGCAACCCATGCCCCGGAACGCGATCACTGGGGCACCGCGTCCCGCGGGGCCGGGCTCAGAACGTGATGCTCCAGCTGTCCAGGTAGCCCGGGTCCACGGTGAAGATGCCCGGCGTGTTGTCCGTGACGCGCAGTCTCCACGTGCCGTAGGCCGGCAGTGCCGACGCGTCGACCGTGAACGTCGCGTGCAGTTCGGAACCGGTGTCCCACACGAAGTCCTTCACCAGCAGTGCCGTGCCGTCCTCACCGATCAGGTGGACGACCTGACCGCCGATGAAGTCGTGCACCAGGTCGACGGTGACCTTGAGGTCGCTGGAGGCGTTGCCCTCGCGGCCGGTGACGACGATCGGCGACTCGACGGTCCGCCAGTTGGGGATGTCGAAGCGGTCGGGGTTGACGAAGTGGTCGCCGCCGGAGGCCAGGACCGTCCAGGTGAAGGACAGGGTGCGGGTCTCCGCGGCGGAGTTCCTGATCGCGACGGCGGCGGGGAAGGAGCCGGCCGCCGTCGGGGTGCCGGAGACGAGCCCGGTGACGGGGTCGATGGACAGGCCGTCCGGCAGGCCGGTGGCGGAGTAGGTCAGCGCGCCGGGCCGGGTGCTCGTCGCGTCGAACGCACGGCTGACCGGCTGGCCCACCGCGGAGTCCCTGGTGGAGGGCGTCGCCGCGGCGATGTGGTTGACGTACCGCGGGCCGACGTTGACGGCGGCCCAGGCGTTCCCGACGGCCTCGTACGCGTCGCTCGTCGTGCCGAACAGGTCGGCCGCCGCCTGGAGCGTGGCGGTGCGGGCCCCCGCGTAGTCGGTGGTGCTGGTCATGTAGCGGGTCAGGGCCCGGTACCAGACGTTGGTGGCGTTGTGCAGGCCCAGGCCCGCGACCGGCAGTCCGTCGTAGGTGGGGCTGTCGTAGGTGAGGCCCTCGACGGTCTTCTCGCCGCTGCCCTCGGCGAGCAGGTAGAAGAAGTGGTTGCCCACGCCGGAGCTGAAGTGCGGGTCGAGCTTGCGGGTCTGCGCGGTCCAGTGGTCCTGCGAGGTGCCCTTCGCGGAGGCGTCCTTGGAGGGCTGGTCCATGTACCGCAGGGGCTTTCCGGTGCCGCGTACGTCGGCCAGCTCGCCGATCCGGTAGTCGGGTACGTCCTCGGCGTTGTCGGCGAAGAACTCCACGGCGGTGCCCATGATGTCGCTGGTGGCCTCGTTGAGGCCGCCCGACTCACCGGAGTAGACGAGGTCCGCGGTCGCGGACGTGACGCCGTGGGTCATCTCGTGGGCGGCGATGTCGAGTTCGGTGAGCGGCCGGGCGTCGTCCAGGCCGTCGCCGTACGTCATGCAGAAGCAGAGGTCGTCCCAGAAGGCGTTGGCGTACCCCTTGCCGTAGTGCACCCGGGAGCGGGCGCCCACGCCGTCGTCGGCTATGCCGTTGCGGCCGAACCGGTCGTGGTAGAAGTCCCAGGTCTTCTGCGCCCCGTAGGCGGCGTCCACGGCGGCCGTCTGCCGGTCGGCGGGTGTCCCGTCGCCCCAGACATCGTTGTCATCGGTCAGTGGTGTGCCGTTGCCGCCCGCGCTGATGTCGTACGTCGTGTGGCCGCCGCGCTGCGGATCGGTGAGCCGGTAGAGGTCGCCGTCGCGCACGGACCCCACCTGCACGGTCCCGCTGTACTGGCTCACCCCTTCACCGGCGTGCACCTGCTCGAAGCTTCCCAGCCGCGCACCGCTCCCGGCGTCGGTCACCACCCGCAGGCTGCTCGGAGTCCCGTCCTCCTGGACGCCGTTGACGACGCTCTCCCAGGCGAGCACGGGTTCGGCGGCGCCCTCGCCCGCCCAGACGACGAGCCGCGGCGCCCCTTCGGCCGCCGCCTCGTCGGTCTTCGCCGACCCGGCAGCCGCCAGCGCCGACTTCTGGGCCTTCGCGGCCGGTACGGAGGCCTTGGTCGTCGGTACCGAGATCGTCGCCGGCGACGATCTGGAGACGCTGCGGGCCGTGCCGCGCTCGTGGACCACCAGGTCGCCGCCGAGGACGGGCAGCCCGGCGAACGTACGCTCGTAGCGGGTGTGCACGGTTCCGTCGGCGTCCTTGACGACGTCCTTCGGTATCAGCTTCTCCCGCTCACCCAGCTTCAGCGAACGGGCCGTGGCCGTACGGGAGTCGGCCGCTGCGGTGAGCAGCTTCCCGCGCTGCGCGGGGGAGAGTCCGAGCGTCTCGGCCCCGGGTCTGGGCTCCGCCTCGATCTGCCGGGGAGCCTTGTCGGCGGGGGCGGCCTCGGGTTCGGTGCTCCAGGCGGGGAGCGCCGAACCGAGAAGCGCGCCCAGCGCGGTGACCGCGATCGCCATCGTGCGTGAGCGCGTGAGGGTGCGACGGCGGAATGGGGCGCGACCAGGGGGCGGGGTTGTCGTCCCGGTCGTACGGAGGCTGTCCGTCACTGCTGCAACTCCTTTTTTCGGGCCGTCACATGACGGCACGTCAGATCAGCGCCGAGGGCAGGGCTCCCCGGCGGGAGAGGGGGGTGAGAGACGACCGTGCGGTCACTGGATCGTTTCAGCGGGAAGGGTGACTGTCACCACTGCGGAGATCATTGTCCGGAATACGGTCGGCTGGCGTCGGCCTTGGGCGTCGCCGCGCGCAGTGGATCACATGGGCCTTTACGTGCCGGCAACACGGCTTTCATCAGCCACTTTGGCCACTTCTCGCCCTACGCGCCGCTCGGGCGGACGTCCGTCACAGCCAGCCCCGGCGTGCGGCCTGCCAGGCCAGTTGCATCCGGGTCGCCGCGCCGGCCAGTTCCATCATGCGCTGGATGTGACGCTGCACCGTGCGGCGGCTCAGGCCCAGTTGGGTGGCCACCGCCTTGTCGGTGACCCCGGCCACCAGCAGGGCGAGCAGCCGCCGGTCGACCGTGGACAGCGGATCGGGAGCGCCGACCCCGTCCGTCCCGGCGACCGTGCCCGAGTCGTCGACGTCCAGCGGAACGGCGTCCTCCCAGTAGCGCTCGAACAGGGCGACGAGAGCGGCGAGGAGATTGCTGTCCCGCACGAGTGCGGCGGTGGGCTCGTCCGGGTTGCCCTGGGGTCCGCCGGGGACCAGCGGGCAGACCGCGATGGCCCGGTCCGCGACCGCGAGCCGCAGCGGCAGATGAGGCACCGCACGGGCGGTCTCCCCGGCGCGCACCCCCGCAACAACGTTGTCAACGGCTCCCGCGTCGTCGAAGAACGCCTTCTCGTACAGCACCCGGTAGCGCACGCCGCGCGCCAGCGCCTCGAACTCCGAACTGTTGCTGCCCGAGGGCATCGCCACGTACTGGGCCTTGCAGAACCACAGCATCTCGTCCTGGGCGCTCGCCTGGATCTGCCGCAGGTGCTGGCGCAGCGCCTCGGCTCCCGTGATGACCTCGATCAGTTCGCCCGCGTCCCGCCGTCGCATCGTGTCGCGGTACACCTGCAGCAGGCTCGTGGCCTCCGCGCGGGCGAGATCGAGCGCGTCGGCGTTCCGCTTCAGCCGGGGTATCAGCGCCACGTCCGGGGGAGTGGCCCTGAAGTGCCGGGGCAGTACGTCGGTGTGGCTCGCCATGCCCTTGACCGCCAGCGCGTCGAGCACCGCCTCGGCCTCCGCCGGGCTCAGTCCGGTGCGCGCGGCGACATCACCCGCCGACGCCTGGCCCGCCGTCACCAGATGCCGGTAGACGGACTCCTCGGCGTCCGACACCCCTGCAGCCTCCAGCGTCATGGCGCCCTCCCCGAGACCGACCGGCTTCACTGATCGGACACCGTACTCCACGGGTGTTACAGGCGGTGAGGGTGAGCGGGGCGGTGTTCGCTCCGCTCACCCCCTGACACGTGCGAGCGGTTATCCGCGGTGCAGGTAGGCGCGCTGCACCGTCTGCCGCACGGAGTCGCCCGCCGCGTCGCGAGCCGTCACTCTCAGTGTCACGTAGGCGTCACCGCGTACCCGCGAGGGCTTCTTGACGGCGGCCTCGAACGTGTTGTGCCCGCGGTCCCTCACCGTCGCCCGGCTCCAGCTCGCGCCGTCGTCGTACGACGCCTCCACCTGGACGCTCACCCCGCGCGGTACGGCGAGCCCGTCCTGGGCGCGGACCGACAGTCCGACCGAGTGCGTACGGCCGGAGCGGACGGCGTTGTACGCGTCGACCGGGACGTCGTAGTCGAGCTGGAGCAGCGGCAGCGCCGTCGCCGCGCCCGTGCTGCCCGAGCGGAACGCCCAGGACGTCTCGGTGCCGGTCCCGTACGCCCACTCGCCGGACACCCGCGAGGTCGTGAGGTCCAGCCGGTAGCCGGCCGTACCGGAGGGGACCTCGAAGTCCGCGTACCCGCCGTCGGCCTCCGCGATCTGCCGGCCGTCGCGGTAGAGCACGGCGGCGGCCGAGTCGCCCTGCGCCGCCTTCGCCCCGCCCGAGGTCCCGATGCCGCCGCCCCCTTCGAGCAGCCGCGACCGGTGACCTGCCTGCGAATCGGTGAACTCCGGTATCCGCAGGCTCAGTACGTCACCCGAGCGCACGGACGGAGCCGTGGTGCCGCGCGGGATCGACGGCCGGACGACGGCCCCCTGCCAGGTGTCGCTCGCCCGCTCGCCCGCCCGGTAGGTGCGCGCGGCGTCCGTCATGCCGACGACCAGCGGGGTGTCCACGTCGAACGTCGTCTCGTGGTGCACGTAGTGCTTCCACTGCGTGTCACCGGAACTCACGTACTCGGTCCGGTCGAAGCCGGTCGGCACATAGCGCGTGTACTGCAGCCAGGCGGTGTCCTGGTACGGCCGCCGTGCGAAGCGCTGCTCGGCTGCCCACCGCGCGCCGCCGTTGTCGGCGTACCTGGCCTTCACCACCGCGCTGTTGCGCTCGGACACGGCGTGCACCACCTTGTCGGGGACGCGCTGCGACGACACCTGCATGACGTCGTACAGGTACGGGCTGCGGGCCGTGCCGGTGAAGTTCACCGTCGTCCGCCCCTTGCCGATCCGCTTCAGGAGGGCGGCTCCCGCCTTCGCGCCGATCCGGACGGTCGGTACGCCCCAGCGGTCGCCCTCCGGATGCCAGCGGGTCCACGCGATGTCGCTGAAGTGGACCAGCACGATGCCGCGCACCCCCGCCGCTGCCGCCTTCTCCGCCAACTCCCGCTCATTGACGTTCTGTTCGTTGGTGAGGACCGCGAGCTTCCCGCGAGCCCCCGCGAAGACCGGCGCGGCGGCGTCACCCGCGGCGACCGCGGTCAGGCGCGCTCCCTTGCCGGAGGTCGCCTTCTCGTCGAAGAGCGGCGAGGAGGGCATGTAGTAGGCGTCCGGCGTCTCCCCGGCGCCCTTGCCGCCCGACACCGCCATGTCGAGGAGCGGTGCGACGAGCTGCCAGCGCGAGGCGAACTCGAAGGTGCCGTCGGTGACCGCGGACGTCGGACTCACGTACAGCCGCTTGCCGAGGTCGAAGTACATCGTGCCCTGGATCAGGCTGTGCCCGTCGATCTTCCGGTACGTCTGGTAGCTGAGGATGCCGCGCTGCTCGGCCGGCCGGGGCGTACGGATGTCGACCAGGGTCGTCCTGCGCTCGTCGAGCGTGACGGACATGTCCTTGGTGACCTTCACCTCGGGCAGGACCACGTGCCGCAGTTCCTGTCCGTCGGCGACCGTGTCCAGGGACGAGTGGTCCAACTGGTAGGTGCCCTCCTCGACGTCGGCGACGGCCGGCTCCGTGCCGCTGCCCGGGTCGGTGTAGCCCACGAAGCCGTCGGTGCCCCAGATCGTCGGCAGCGCCTGGATCTGCCTGCCCTTGAGGTCGACGGTCCTGACGGTGAGCCGGTGGACCGGCCCCTGCACGGCCAGGCTCACCGTGGTGTGCACGGTGGTCTTCCCGTCGGCGGAGGCCGCGGTCACGTACCCGTAGTAGTCGCCCCGTTCGACCCGGGCCGGATCGACCGTCAGCGGAACCTCGGCGGTGGCACCCGCGGGCACGCGCACCGAACCGGAGCCCAGCTTCACCGCCCCTTCCGCCGGCGTACGGCCGCCCGCGGTGGCCAGCCGGACGCCGAGCGCCAGCGTGACAGCGGCACCCGAGGTGTTGGTGTACTTCACCTTCGTAGTACGGGTCTCTCCGCCACCTGTCTGGAACGGACCGAGGGCCACGGTCCCCGTGGCGGTGACGGGACCCAGCGCCGCCGCGGCCACGTCGATGAGCCCGCCGCCCTGCTCGGTGACCTCCTGACCCGCGGCCGTGCGGGCCGTGCTGACCAGCGCGTCCTTCAACTGCGCCGCGCTCCAGCCGGGATGCCGCTGGGCGAGCAGCGCTGCGGCGCCCGCCACGTGCGGGGCCGCCATCGACGTACCGGAGGCCGCCACATGCTGTGCGTCGACCGGGTCGCCCATGGTCGTGCCGGCCGCGCGGGCCGCCACGATACCGACGCCGGGAGCCGTCACATCGGGCTTGACCGCGTCGTCACCGGAGCGCGGGCCGCGGCTGGAGAACGGGGCGAGGGCGCCGGCCCGGTCGACCGCGCCGACGGTGAGCGCCGCGTCCGCGGCGCCCGGCGAACCGATGGTGCTCATGCCCTGCTCACCGCTGTTGCCCGCCGCGACGACGAACAACGTGCCGGTGCGCTCGGTGAGTTCGTTCAGCGCGAGACTCATCGGGTCCGTGCCGTCGCTCGGACTGTCCGAGCCCAGGCTCATGTTGACGACCTTGGCACCCGAGGACGCCGCCCACTCCATGCCGGCGATCACCTGGGACTCGCTGCCGTAGCCGTCGTCGCCGAGCACCTTGCCGACGAGCAGATCGGCGCCCGGCGCGACACCCTTGCCGCCCTTGCCGCCGGCGGAAGCTGCTCCGCTGCCGCCGACGATGGACGCGACATGCGTGCCGTGCCCGAAGGCGTCCCCGGTACCGGAACTCCCGGAGAAGTCCTTGGCCTCGGAGACGCGTCCGGCGAGGTCGGGGTGGGATTGGTCCGCGCCGGTGTCCAGGACGGCGACCTTGACGGACTCGCCCCGCTGACCGGCCTGCCACACGGCGGGCGCGCCGATCTGCGGGACGCTGCGGTCCAGCGTCGCGTTCACCCGGCCGTCGAGCCACACCCGGGGGGCGTCCGCGGCCCGTGCCGTGCTCAGCGTGCCCTCGTCCCGCGCCAGTTGCTTCCAGAACCGGCCGAGGTCGTCCTCGGCGACCCGCACCGACCGCGCCCCGATGCTGTCCAGGCGGCGGACCGGCGACCCGTCCTCGGCGAGCGAGGTCAGCCGCCGGACGGCCGACTCGGCCGCGCCCTCCGCGCCCGCCACGATCAGCGGAAGCGTGTCGCTGTGCGCCTCGTCGTACCGCTGGGCGAGGAGCGCGCCCACGTCGAACAGCCCCCGGTCCAGGCGTCCCGCGGAGACCAGCTCCCCGGCGTCGGACGGCAGGACCGTCAGCCGTCCGTCCTGCTCGTAGGTCCGGAAGAGGATGTGCCGCCGCCCGGGTCCGGGCGTGACCGAGGCGGTCCGCCGTCCCTCGGAGTCGGCGCCCACGGTCACCCGGTCACCGGTGATGAGGCGTACGGTGCCGAGGCTCTTCGGCGCGGGAATGTCGGCCGCCGCCGTCGCCGTGGGCCCCGTACCGCTGCGAGCGGCCACCGGCGCCACCGCGCCGGCAGCCAGGGCGAGTCCTGTCGATATCGCCGCCACCAGGCGAATCCGTCTCATCAGTGCCGTGCCTTCCGTCGTACGCACAGAGAAGTTCATGCGCTGGACAGAATCCGGTGGCACGGAATGTCATGTCACTCGATTCCGGTGGCACAGGTGGGACATGTCGCAACCACGACACCCGGGCGACCGTCCCGAAGGCCCGTCACCAGACCCCCGGTTCGCTCCCCACGACGGACGTCGAGGGCCTGCCGTCCACCCCGACGGGGACCTCCCCCGCGAGCATCACCCGGTGCATGACCCGCGGATGGTCGACCTGTGTGGTGTCGCTCGGGGCCAGGTGGATGGTGGCCCGGTTGTCCCAGAAGGCCACGCTCCCCGGCTCCCAGCGGAACCGCACCGTGTACTCGGGGCGTGTCGCCTGCCCCACCAGCATCTCCAGCAGGGGCGCGCTCTCCATCCGGGAGAGGCCGAGGATCTGCTCCACGTAGTAGCCGTTGACGGACAGCACACGCTCGCCCGTCTCGGGATGCACCCGCACCAGCGGATGCTCGGTGGCGATCTGCCGGTCCAGCAGATGGCGTGCGTACGCGTCCTCGCCGGGCCGGGTCTGATAGCCGACCCCGAGGCGGTGCTCGGCACGCAGTCCGTCGAGGAAGCCGCGCAGCGGGGCCGAGAGACCGGCGTAGGCGGCGGCCAGATTCGACCAGGTGGTGTCGCCGCCGTACGGGGGCACGGTCTCGGCGCGCAGGATCGTCGCCGCCGGCGGATCGACGCGGGCGCCGTGGTCGCAGTGCCAGCCGCGCAGCAGCGAGTGGCGGCGCCTGCGCAGCCACTCGTCGTGCTCCATGCCGTACCGCCCGCCGAGTTCGAGCCGGTCGGCCGTCGTCTCGATCTCCGGGACGTCCGCGGGCGACGCGCTGCCGCGCCTGCGCAGCAGGACCGGTTCGCCGAACCGGCGGGCGAACGCCACGTGCGAGGCGTGGTCCAGGCGCTGCCCGCGGAAGAACACCACCTTCCAGCGCAGCATCGCCGCCCGGATCGCGGCGACCGCCGTGTCGTCCAGGTCCTCCGCCAGATCGACGCCGATGATCTCGGCGCCGATGTGGCCGGCGGCCGGCCGGACCTCGATCCGCGTACCTCTGTCCGTCGTCATACCTGCTCCGTTCCGTACGGACGACCCTGATCGTGCCGGTGACCCTGTCATGTCCGCGGGGGAAGGGCAGCGGCCCGCGCCGCCAGGGAGTCGAGCAGCAGGTCCACCGCCAGTTCGAAAGAGCTCCCGGCCATGGCGTACAACTCGTCCCGTACCTCGCCCAGCGCCGGATAGGACTCCGGGTCGACCGACCGGTAGGCCGACGTCCACGCCTGCTCGTCGGCCTCGCGCCGCTCCCGGGGGAGTGCCTGGCACGCGGCGTCCAGCGCCGCGTGGCCGAGGACCGTGTCGATGAAGGCCAGATAGAGCCGCACGGCGTGGGCGGGCGGGAAACCGGCGGACAGCAGCAGACCCACGCCGGTCTCCACGGCACGGATTTCGTTCTCCCGACGCGTGATGCGGTACGAGGCCATGGCGGCGGCCCGCGGATGGGTGAGGTATCCGTCGCGCACCCGCAGCGCCATCTCGCGCAGCGAGGCCACCCAGTCGGGGCCCGGCACGAACCCGGTCATGGCATCCCCGATGATCCGGTCGGAGACGGCCAGCAGCAGATCGTCGGTGTTGCGGAAATAGCGGTAGAGCGCGCTCGGATCGCAGCCGAGGGCCGCCCCGAGGCGGCGCACGCTCAGCGCCTCCGGACCGTGTTCGCCGATGAGACGCAGCGCGGTCTCGGTGATCAGTTCCTTGGAGAGCAGGACACCTGCCGCGGTGGGGCGGCGCCGCCGGCGTTCCTGTGGGGCGCGGGTGGGCATGACGGGTGATTCCTCTCGCGCCGGGAGACCGCGGTACGGGCGCCACCGCTGCACCTGCCGAGGGAACGCCGCGGCTTCAGTGAACGACCGGCCGCCGCCTTATGTCAACGGCATTGACGCAAAGTGTGCGGACGCTGTTCCATCCATCGCACCCCCACACGGCTCTTCCTCCCCGTCCCTCTCCCTCCCCGTGAGGAGCCCTGATGTCTCTCACTCCAGGCCGGACCACCCCGGGCCACCCGGCCCCGGACCGTCCGCCGACGGAACTGCGCCGCTCCCTCGGCGTCCTCGACGGTGTCGCCATCGCCGCCTCCAGCACCGCGGCCACCACCAGCATCGCCATCGGCATGGGCGCCATCGGCACGATCGTCGGGCTCCAGGCCCCGGCCCTCCTGCTGCTGGCCTTCCTGCCCGTCCTCGGCATCGCCACCGCCTTCGCCCGCCTCAACCGCTCGGAGCCCAACTGCGGCAACGGCTACACCTGGGTCGGCAAGTCGCTGGGCCCCTGGCCCGGCTTCCTGGCCGGCTGGGTGACACTCGTCGGCTCGGTCGTCTTCCTCGGCTACACCAGCGCGGTGACCGGCTCGGTCGTGCTGATCTTCGCCAACAAGGCGGGCCTGGACTCCCTCGCCGGGATCGCCCTCGACCCGACGTCCACCGCCGCGAGCACGGTCGTCGGACTGGTGGTCCTCGCCGGAGTCACCGTCCTCGCGATCACCGGGGTGCGGGCCGCGACCCGGCTCCAGTTCGGCCTGCTGGTCTTCGAGTACGCCGTCCTGCTGGTCTTCTGCACCTGGGCCCTGGTCACCGGCCACCAGGACTTCTCCTGGTCGTGGTTCAACCCCTTCGAGATATCCAGCGGCACGGCCTTCGCCCAGGGCATGGTCCTCGCGGTGTTCTTCTTCTGGGGCTGGGACGCGGCCTTCAGCGTCACCGAGGAGACCCGCAGCCCCGGCGACTCGGCGCGTGGCGGCTTCATCGCCCTGTTCGCCATGCTCGGGCTCTTCGTCTTCGCCTCGGTCGCCTTCCAGCGGGAGATGAGCCTGCCCGAACTCATCGCCAACGGCCCGCAGGCCCTCCCGTACCTCGGCGCCAAGCTCGCCGCCGAACCCTGGGCCGGCCTGCCGCTGCTCGCCCTGATGTTCTCCGCCGTCGCCTCCGTCCAGTCCTCCGTCATCCCCACCGCCCGCGGCCTCCTCGCCATGGGCCGCGACCGCACGATGGGCCCGCTGTGGACCCGCATCCACCCCAAGTACGGCACCCCCGCCGCCGGAACCGTGGTCGTCATGTCGATCGCGACCGCCATCGCCCTGCTCGCCATGGCCATCCCCAAGCTGAGCGACATGCTGCTCGCCGCGGTCAACGCCATCGGCCTGGTCGTCGCCCTCTACTACGGCCTCACCGCGCTCGCCTGTGCCGTCCGCTTCCGCGCCGCCCGCCGCGCCGGCCCGCGGGAGGCCCTGCTCGCCGTCGGCGTCCCGGCCGCCTCCGGGCTGATCCTGCTCGGCCTCGGCGGCTATCTCGCCTACTCCTACCTGACCATGAGCGACCACATCGAACTCAGCCCCGACAACGGCTGGTTCATGCTCTCCCTGCCCGTCACCATCGTGCTGAGCGGCCTCGTCATGGCGGCCGTCGCCAAGTACGTCCGCCGCTCCCCGTACTTCACCACCGGACGCGGCACGGACGCCGATGCCCTCTCCCTTCCGATGGACCACACAGCCGTCTGAGCCCCTTCACCCCACCGGAGCGCTGAACCCATGTCCCACCCCCAGGCCGCCGACCTCGTCCTCACCGGCGGGCCCGTGCACACCGTCGACGCGGCGCGCAGCCGGGCCACCGCCGTGGCCGTGCGCGGCGGACGGATCGTCGCCGTCGGCCACCACGAGGTCCATGCACTGATCGGACCCGGCACCGAGGTCGTCGACCTCGCCGGACGGCTCCTGCTGCCCGGCTTCCAGGACGCCCACGTCCACCCCCTGGGCGCGGGCACCGAACTGGGCCTGTGCCACCTCAACGACACCGTCGACCCGCGGGAGTACCTGCGACGGGTGAAGGCCTACGCCGACGACCACCCCGACGCCGAGTGGATCACCGGCGGCGGCTGGTCCATGGAGGCCTTCCCCGGCGGCACGCCCACCGCGGCGCTGCTCGACTCGGTCGTTCCCGACCGGCCGGTGTTCCTGCCCAACCGAGACCACCACGGTGTGTGGGTCAACTCCCTCGCCCTGCGACGGGCCGGGATCGACGCCCGCACCCCCGACCCGGCCGACGGACGCATCGAGCGGGACGCCGAAGGCAACCCCACCGGCATGCTCCAGGAGGGCGCGGCACACCTCGTGGGCCGCCTGCTGCCCGCCCCCACGCCCGACGAGCAACTCGCCGCGCTGCTCCGGGCCCAGGCCGTGCTGCACTCGTACGGTGTCACGGCCTGGCAGGACGCCATCGTCGGCACGTACGCGAACATGACCGATCCGACGCCCGCCTATCACGCGGCGGCCGACCGCGGTCTGCTCACCGCCCGGGTCGTCGGCGCGCTGTGGTGGGACCGGGCCAGGGGCGCCGAGCAGATTCCCGAACTCGTCGCCCGCCGGGCGGAGTCGAGCCGCGGGCGGTTCCGTGCCACCAGCGTCAAGGTCATGCAGGACGGCATCGCGGAGAACCACACCGCCGCGCTGCTCGGCCCGTACCTGACCCGCTGCGGGTGCGCCTCCGACAACTCCGGCATCAGCTTCGTCGAGCCGGCCGAGCTGAAGAAGTACGTCACCGAACTCGACGCGCTCGACTTCCAGGTGCACTTCCACGCGCTCGGCGACCGGGCCGTACGGGAGGCGCTGGACGCCGTGGAGGCGGCCCGCACGGCCAACGGGTGGCGCGACACCCGCCACCACCTCGCACACCTCCAGGTCGTGCACCCCGAGGACGTACCGCGCTTCCGGGCGCTCGGGGCGAGTGCCAACCTGCAGGCGCTGTGGGCCGCGCACGAACCGCAGATGGACGACCTCACCATCCCGTTCCTCGGTCCCGAACGGGCCGCGTGGCAGTACCCGTTCGGGGACCTCCTGCGGGCCGGGGCGACCCTCGCCGCGGGCAGCGACTGGCCGGTCAGCAGCCCCGACCCCCTCGCCGCGATCCACGTCGCCGTCAACCGGATCGCCCCCGACGCGCCCGCGGGCACCCCGGCCTTCCTCCCCGGCCAGCGGCTCGACCTGGGAGCCGCGCTCGCCGCGTACACCGGGGGCAGCGCCCACGCCAACCACCTCGACGACAGCACCGGCCGTATCGGCGTGGGCGCGCTGGCCGATCTGGTGGTCCTGGACCGCGACCCCTTCGCCGGACCCCCCGAGGAGATCGCCGCCACCCGCGTCCTGCAGACCTTCGTCGACGGCCGCCGGGTGTACGCGGCGGCCGACGCGTGAGCCGGTGCGTGACCGGCGTGCGGCCGGCGCGGTGGTGCCTGTGGGCTAGCCGAACTGGCCGACGCGGTAGTCCCCGGCGGGCTGCTGGACGATGACGTTCGCCCGGTTGAAGGCGTTGATGAGGGAGATCAGGAACACCAGGCCGCCCAGCTGCTGCTCGTCGTAGTGCTTGGCGGCGTTCTCCCAGGCCTCGTCCGTGACCCCGCCGGCCGCGTCGGCGATACGGGTGCCCTGCTCGGCCAGTTCCAGCGCGGCGCGCTCGGCCTCGGTGAAGACCTTGGCCTCGCGCCAGGCCGCGACGAGGTTGAGCCGGGTCGCGCTCTCGCCGGCCGCGGTGGCCTCCTTGGTGTGCATGTCGGTGCAGAAACCGCAGCCGTTGATCTGGCTCGCGCGGATCTTCACCAGCTCCTGCGTCAGGGTCGGCAGTCCCGAGTCCGAGACGACCTTTCCCGCGGCGGAGAGGTGCTTGACGAACGTGGCCGCGGCCGGGCTGCCCATGAGGTTCAGTCGGGCTTCCATGATGTGCTCCTCAGTCGTTGTAGGGAGTTGCACAGTCATGACGGCAGCGGGGGTGCGGGGTGTGACATGGGGGTGGGGAATGTGACGCGCGTCTCGGGGCTGCGCCCCCTGCCCCCTTGGCTGCGGGTTCGGTGGGGGCTGGTCGCGCAGTTCCCCGCGCCCCCGGCAGGCGGGGCTGCGCCCCTGCCCGCCCCCTAAGCGGTGCTGACGTTTGTCGTCAGGAGGCGGAGCAGGTGTTTTGCCGTGGCGTCCTGTTCGGGGGTCAGGGCCATTGCGTCGCCCATCGCCAGGGGGACCGTGTTCGCCTTGTCCTGGAGGCGCATGCCGGCCTCGGTGAGGTGCAGGGCGACCGAACGCTCGTCCTCCGCCCGGCGTTCGCGCCGCAGCAGCCCGTTCGCCTCCAGGCGCTTGAGGAGCGGCGACAGGGTGCTGGACTCCAGCTGGAGCGCCGTGCCCAGGTCGCGTACGGAGATCGCGTCCTGCTCCCACAGCGCGAGCATCACCAGGTACTGCGGATAGGTCAGTCCCAGCTCGTCCAGCAAGGGGCGGTAGCGGGCGGTGACCGCCCGGGAGGCCGCGTACAGGGCGAAGCAGAGCTGGTCCTCCAGCAGGAGTGAACCCCCCTGCGGCGATACGGGCGCAGCGCCCTGCGTCGATTCGGCTCCGGCGGTGCTCACGGCGTACCTCCGTACTCGGTGATCTACCTCGATCTGCCTCGGTGATCCACACCCTATCGCTGAGCGCGCCATCGAGTCCTCCCGATCGTATCGTGCCCTAATGAGTTGTGCACGACTAAAGCGTGGGCTACTGTTCTGGAAGTGCCCCGCTCCCGGCGAAGCCCGCGAGGAGCGTGCTCACGCCACCAGATCCGAGGAGATCGTCATGACCGACACCACCGGTGTCCGCCCCGTCCTGGAGCCCGCCGCCGCGGCGTTCGCCGAGGCGACCGCCAACCCGCCCTACCTCTTCGACCTCGGCCCGGCCGAAGGCCGCAAGGCCGTCGACGAGGTCCAGTCCGGCGAGATCGCCGAGCCGGCGATCGACGAAGAGTGGATCACCGTCCCCGGCGGCCCCACCGGCGAGGTCCGCACCCGGATCGTCCGCCCCGCGGGAGCGACCGGCACCCTCCCGGTCATCGTCTACATCCACGGCGCCGGCTGGGTCTTCGGAAACGCCCACACCCACGACCGCCTGGTGCGCGAACTGGCCGTCGGCGCAGGCGCGGCGGTCGTCTTCCCCGAGTACGACCTCTCGCCCGAGGCCCGCTACCCGGTCGCCATCGAGCAGAATTACACCGTCGCCCAGTGGGTCGCCACCACCGGCGCCGACCACGGGCTCGACGCCTCCCGCATCGCGGTGGTGGGCGACTCCGTCGGCGGCAACATGGCCGCGGCCCTGACGCTCATGGCCAAGGAGCGCGGCGACGTCGCGCTCGTCCAGCAGGTGCTGTTCTACCCGGTCACCGACGCCTCCTTCGACACCGGCTCCTACCACCGGTTCGCCGAGGGCTACTTCCTGCGCCGCGACGGCATGCAGTGGTTCTGGGACCAGTACACGACCGACGAGAAGCAGCGCGCCGAGATCACCGCGTCCCCGCTGCGCGCCACCACCGAGCAGCTCACCGGACTGCCGCCGGCCCTCGTCATCACCGGCGAGGCCGACGTCCTGCGCGACGAGGGCGAGGCCTACGCCAACAAGCTGCGCGAGGCCGGCGTGCCCGTCACCGCCGTCCGCTACCAGGGCGTCATCCACGACTTCGTGATGCTCAACGCCCTGCGCGAGACCCACGCCGCCGAGGCCGCCATCAGCCAGGCGATCGCCGTGCTCAAGGGCGCCCTGGCCACCGGCTGATCGCGACGGCCACCGGAGACGGCCCGGTCCTCCTCCTCCCGAACCACGCACGCGGGAGGGGGAGGACCGGGCCGTTCGCGGTCACGGGGCGTCCCGGTCGGACGGGCGTCGGGGGAGCGCGGGCCGTGTACGGTCGGTCGGTTCGGGTAGGGCCGACGTACACGACCACTGCCCTGGCAGGAGCCGACCCCGACGACCGAACTGAAAGAGAAGTGCGTGTGACCACTCCCGTGCCGGATCGCCCACAGCGCGCCGGCCACCCGCCGGACACGCTCGCCGATCACGTCCTCGACGCGGTGGAGAGTCTGGTGACGCTGTGGTTCGGGGCGGCGGCCGACGCCCCGCCCCGTCCGCCCACCCGGCAACTGCTCGCGCTGCAGACGGTACGAAGACTGCCGGACCTCAATCTCACCGCCCTGGCCGAGCACCTGGGCATCGCGCTGCCCACCGCGAGCCGGCTGTGCGGCCGCCTCGAAGCCGCCGGGCTGCTGCGCCGGACCGTCCAGCCGCACAGCCGCCGTGAGGTGCAGCTCGTGATCACCTCGCAGGGGCGGCGGCTCCTGGCCGACGTCACCGAGCACCGCTCCCTGAGCCTCACCGGGGTGTTCGCGGTGATGACCCCGGGGGAGCGGGCCTCGCTGCAGCAGGGCCTGCACGCCTTCCACCGGGCCCACACCCTCGTACGCCCGCAGCCGCCACAGCTCGGCTGAGACGGTTCAGAACGCCAGCCTGGTGGGGGTCCGCGCCAACTCGGCCGCCCGGCTGTGCAGATGGCACAGCAGCAGACACACGTCGTCGTCCCGCTCGGAATCGGCCAGCAGCGGACGCAGCAGACTGTCCGCCGAGGCGTCCAGGTCGGCGTCGAGGTCCGCGGAACGGAAGGTGCCGAGCGCCGCGGCGAGCCGTTCGATGCCCGGGTCGATGCCCTGGGCGCGGCGCTCGACCAGACCGTCCGTGTAGAGCGCCAGGGTCGAACCCGGTGTGAGCGTCACGGTGTGGTCCTTGATCACCTGCTGCAGCGGGATGCCGAGCATCGCGCCCGGCTTGGCGTCCAGCGTGTGGACCTGCCCGTCGGGGGTGCGCAGCACGGGCGGCGGATGGCCCGCGGCGGCCCAGGTGAGCGTCGGGTCGTCGGGGTGGAAGCGGGCGATGACGGCGGTGGCGTACAGATCGGGCTGCAGGTGGTGCAGGAAGATGTGCAGCTTGGTGAGGAGCTGGCCCGGCGTGCCGCCGTCGACGGCGTACGCGCGCAGTGCGGTGCGCAGCTGGCTCATCATGACGGCCGCGTGCAGTCCGTGCCCGGTCACGTCGCCGATGACGGTGATGAGGCTGCCGTCGGGCTGGCGGAAGGCGTCGTACCAGTCGCCGCCGATGTTCAGACCGTGGGTGGCCGGCAGATAGCGCGCGGCCAGATGCAGTCCCGGGGTGGTGGGCAGGTCCGTGAGCAGAGCCCGCTGCAGGGTCTCCGCGATGTCCCGGTTGTGCTCGAAGCGCCGGGCGTTGTCGATCGCCACGCCGGCCCGGCGGGTGAGTTCGATCAGCATGACGACGTCGTCGGCGTCCCACCGCGCGGTCGGCGGCGTGAGGATCAGGACACCCTGCGGGGTCCGCCGGGTCCCCAGCGGGATGCACAACAGGGGCGCCGCGGGAAGCGGCGCCGAGGAGGGATGGTCGTCGACACCGGGCAGGTCGCCCGGATGGTCGGCGGCGTACTGCGGGCGCCCGGTGCGGGCCGCGACCACGGCGGCGGCCGGACGCGGCGCGTTCACCCGGTCCTCCTCGTCCCCGTCGAAGAGCCATACGTCGACACTGCCGGCGTACTCCGGAACCAGCAGGCTCTCCAGCCGGCGGATCACCTCGTCGTGGTTGAGCGAGGCCGTCAGCACCGCGCTGGCGTCGGCCAGGAACGTCAGTCTTCGGCGGGCGGTCTCCGCCTCACTGCGCGCCTTGCGCTCGGCGATCAGGAGGTCGCGCTGGGCCCGGCCGGCCGCGTCCAGCTCGGCGTGCAGGGCCAGTACGCCCTGGTTGGTCTGATCCAGTTCCTCCCGGTGGAAGGTGACCAGGTCCTCCTGCTCGCCGAGTCTCTCCAGCACCAGGGCCGTGTCCTCGTCGGCGCCCAGCAGCGCCTCGGCCAGCGTCCCGTGCTCGTCCGCCACGGGCCCGGGGTCCGCCGTGGGCGCGCCCTCGGCGCGGGCGACCGTCAGGTGCCACGGCGGCCGTCCTTCGTCGTCCGTGTCGTCGCACGAGGTCACGACGGCCCGCAGCAGATCGTCGCCGGACGGTTCCGTGGCCGCCTCCAGCTCCAGTCGCCAGGTGCCGCCCCGCGTGAGGCACTGCCGCAGCTCTGCGCCGAGTGAGGCCGTCAGCCGGGTCCGCTCCAGGTCGGACACCCCGTGCGCGGCGGCCAGGCGTGCCGTGTCGACACGGGCCCGGGCGGCGTCGGGGACGGAAGTGATGTGCCAGGTACGAATCATGGTGTGCGGTCCGACGGAGGTGGGGGCCGGTGCGGTGACGTCGATGTCGTCCCCTACGGGCCGGGCGGGGCTGCTCGTGTCGCGCGCCGTCATGGCGGCGGGCACGGCAGGGTGGAAGGACGTGAGGTCCGCGTCCGAGGGCGAGGCCCGTCGGCTCGGCGGTTCGTGGCTCCTCGCGCGGATACGGCGGGCGCCCGGCCCAGCACTGCTCACATTCTTTGCCTTGGTCAAAGGTTGTCGGACAACAACTGTCGTACATGACGGCGCCCCGCCGTCCCCCGAGGGCGGAGCACGGGTGGAGCTCAGGCGGAGTCGCTGTGCTGCTGCTTGTCCACGAGGGCGAGCGAGTCCTCGACGCTGTCGGACACGGGCACGGTGATGCTCACACCGGTGAGGTCGAGGATGCGTCGCACGGGCGGCGTCGGCGCGATGATGTGCACGCTCCCATCGAGCTCCCGCGTCTGCTGGTACGCCCTGATGATGATGTTCATACCGGACGAGTCCATGAAGGGAACGGCCGAGAGGTCCAGCAGGAAGTGACGACGACCGTGCTGGAACTGGTTCGCCAGATGGTGCTGGAGTCCCGTCGCGGTGTCGATGTCCAGATGTCCCTCGACCGTGAGCAGCACGACGTCCTCGCGAGGCAGGGAGACCTCTACGGACAACGGGTTCTGGGCTATGGACACAAGTACCTCCCACAAAGTCATGACGGTCTGGGGCGGCTACCCCCGTACGCGCATTCGATGCCGTCGGCGACGGCACGCGCGACGTGATCAAACTCTCGTCGGCGTCTTCTTGCGGCACGCGCAGGCAGTGGCCTCACCAGCGGGTCTGTGTCTCTCGTCGCGCATGCCCGCGCGTCTACCCCGGCTTCGCCCCCGCATGCGGACCTTTTCGTTCATGGTCGGCGAAGGGACTTCGCCGACCCGTCCTACGAGACGCGGATGCCCACGATGCAGGTGTCGTCGTCGGTGTCCGATCTGCTGTACGTGAGGAGCCGGTCCAGCTGCTGGTCGAGCGTGCACGGCGCCGTACGGACCGTGGTGAGCAGCTGGGTCATGGACTCCTCCATCGTGCGGTCCCGCCGCTCGATCAGGCCGTCCGTGTACATCAGCAGCGTGTCGTCGACCGCCAGTTGCACCTCGTCCTCGCCGTACGCGACATCGGGCACGGCGCCCAGCAGCAGGCCCTTGAGGAGGGGCAGGGACACCGCTTCGGCGTCCCGTACCAGTACGGGGGGCAGATGACCTGCCCTGGCCCAGCGCAACGTACGCGTGTCCGGGTCGTAGATGCCGCAGACCGCGGTGGCCGTGACGGACCCCGACAGATGGTGCGCCACGCTGTTGAGCCACGTCAGCAGCTGGCCCGGGCCCGCCCCGGTCACCGCGAGCCCGCGCAGGGCGTTGCGCAGCACGACCATGCTCGTCGCGGCCTCTATGCCGTGCCCGGCCACGTCACCCACGCACAGCAGCACCAGACCGGACGGCAGGACGACCGCGTCGTACCAGTCGCCGCCCACGAGCTGTTCGGTCTCGGCGGGCCGGTAGCGGACGGCCACGTCGAGCCGGGGTGCCTGCAGCGGGGCATGGGTCGGGGGCATGATGGCGTGCTGCAGCTGCAGCGTCAGCCGGTTGCGTTCGGTCGCCTGCTGCTCGGAGTGCGCGAGCTGGTCGCGCGTGGCGGCCAGCGCGACCTCCGTCCAGTGCTGGGCGGAGATGTCCTGATAGGCGCCGCGCAGGACGAACGGCCGACCGTCGGCGTCGAGCACCGGCTCCGCCACCACCCGGATGTGGCGGGTCACCTCGTCGGGACGCTGGAGCCGGAAGGCCGCCGCCGCCGGACGGCGGTGGTGGAGCAGGGTGCGCAGGAACCGGCCGATGGCGACGGCGTCGTCCGGGTGGGCGTGCAGGGCCAGCTCCTCCAGCGGCACCGGGCCGCTCGACGGGGATCTGCCGTACAGGCTGAAGAGCTGGCCGTTCCAGGTGATCTCGCCCGTGAGCAGGTTCTCCTCGAAGCCGCCGATGCGGCCCAGGCGCTGGGCGTGCTGGAGCAGGCTCGCCAGCCGTGCCGTCTCGTCCTCGACGCGCCAGATCAGCAGCACGCTGTTGCCGTGGCGGCTGATGCTGATGTCGGCCACGGACGCCAGCGTCACCTGGTCGACGAGGGCCGTGAGGTTCATGCGCCGGGCGCGGAACGGCTCCCCGGTGGCGTAGACGCGCTCGACCCGCTGGAAGAGTTCGCTCTCCCCGGCGGCCATCGGGTAGGCCTCAAGGAGCAGGGCGCCGCTGACGAGGCCGCGCGGGCGTCCGGCCGGGTCCAGGAAACGGCTGTTGACGTGATGGATGTGGAAGTCGACGAGCTGCCCGTCGTCCAGGTACGGGACGAGGACCAGCGCGGGATCGTGCAGCCCGTCGGCCAGGTCCACCAGTTCGGCGGCGTCCGGCAGGACACGGGGTTCACTGGCGGTCTCGCCGCCGTGCACGAACGCGTACGTCTCCAGGGTGTGGGCGCACAGTTCCGCCAGCGCCTCGACCTGGCGGATCACCTGGGGCGACTGCGGTTCCAGGGGAGTGGGCCAGACGACTTCGAGGACCCCGTGGACCCGCCCGCCGGTGCCGGCGGGCAGGGCGGCTCTCCCTCCGTCGGGGAAGTGGTGCTGGCCGATGGAAGGAAGACCGGTCTCCGCGAGGGAGCCGATCCACTGCCCGGTGCGCTCGGAGAGACTTGTACGGGCCACCGTCACCACGCCCGGGGGCACATAGCGCCAGCGGCCGGCCTCCGCGGGGGAGAACCCGGCGCTGCCCGCGAGCGTCAGCGAACCGTCGGTCCCCGCGGTCCAGATGGCCACGGCCACCGCGCCCAGCGGGGTCAGCGCGTGATGGAAGAGGGAGTCGGCGACGGCCTGTGTGTCGGGGGCTGCCAGCGCACCGCTCTCGGCCTCCCGCAGCCGTACCGCGGCGGAGCGCACCCTCTCCCTCAGATCCGGGGCCGGGCCCTCGTTGCCCTTCGCGCCGGCCAGGAAGGCGCTGGTCACGTCCGAGAGGCGGTCGCGGGCGGACTGGTTGATGACGTCGACGGCGAGTTCGAGGGGGGCCACCTTCGCCTGCTCGGCCAGCTCGGCGAGCTGGCGGGCGGCCTGGGCGGGACCGCAGCCCAGCCGCTCGACCAGGATGCCCTTGGCGAGTTCGATCAGGGCGCGCCCGTCGGCCTCGGCCTGTGCCGCCCGCACCTCACGGCGCAGCCGCTCCACCGTCGCGGCCAGCTTGCCCACGGGGTAGCTGGTGGTGAGGGCGCTCCGCTCGTCGGCCCGTACGTCCACGTCGGCCCGTACGCCAACGTCCGCGCGTACGTCCGTGTCCGCGTCTTCGTCCGCGTCAACGGTTGCGTTCGCGTCGTCGACGGCGTCGGCGCCGGTCTCGTCTGCTGGATCAGGGTGTTCTTCTGGAAGGCTCATGGTGCGCTTGCTCCTCGGCGGGGATGCCCATGGGGGCGGTTCGCGGGGACCTGCGCCCGGCCGGCGCGCGCACACGGCCGGGCGCGGTCGCTCACGCAGGCAGCCAACGGCGGACGCACGCGATGAGGTCCTCGGTGTCGACCGGCTTGGTGACGTAGTCACTGGCTCCGGAAGCGAGTGACTTCTCGCGGTCGCCGGGCATCGCCTTCGCCGTGACGGCGATGATGGGAAGCCCCGCGTACCGGGGCATCTTGCGGATCTCGGCCGTGGCGGCGTAGCCGTCCATCTCCGGCATCATCACGTCCATCAGGACGAGGGCGATGTCGGGGTGGTTGACCAGCGTCTCGATGCCCTTGCGGCCGTTGTCCGCGTGCAGGACGTGGAATCCATGGAGTTCGAGGATCCCGCTCAGCGCGAAGAGGTTGCGCGCGTCGTCGTCGACCACCAGGACCGTCCGGCCGAGGAAGGCGTCCTCGATCGCCCGGGGCGAGCTGGACTGCGGCTCCTCCGCGCGGGCCAGGGACGGCACGTCCCCCAGTTCCTCGGCGGAGAGGTGGAGCGCGATGCGCTCGCGCAGTTCGTCGAGACTCGACAGGAACTCCAGGGCACGGGTGCCGGAGCGGGCCTGGAGCTCCTGCTCCTGCGCCAGGTCCGCGCGGTGGCCGCTGTGGACGAGCACCGGAACGTTCGCGAGCGCCGAGTCGCCCTGCATCGCGTCCAGGAAGCGGGGCGCCTCACCGCCGGGCATGCCGAGTTCGAGCACGACGCAGTGGCAGGGACCCGCGGCCAGCGCGCTCGCCGCCTCGTGCGCTCCGGAGGCGGTGATGACGTCGACCGTGCCGCGCGGGTCACCGGCGTCCTGGCCGCGGGTGACGTCCGAGACCGCGCTCTCCGCGACAAGGGTCAGCAGTCCGCGCTGCCGCTCCTCGACGACGAGCAGCCGGCGCCGCTGTCGCTTGGCCGGCGTCACCGGGCCCGGGACCGGCGCGTCGGCTGCTGCTTCCTCGGCGGAGGACGTGCCCGGCGGCAGCTCCAGGGCCCGCTCGCCGATGACCAGGTTCTCGTAGTCGGGGCGCGCCACGGGCAGGAACAGCGTGAACGTACTGCCCTGGCCCGGCGTGCTGTCCACGGTCACGGCGCCGCCGAGCAGATGGGCGATCTCGCGGGTGATGGACAGGCCGAGACCGGTGCCACCGTACTTGCGGCTCGTGGTGCCGTCCGCCTGCTGGAAGGCGCCGAAGATCGTCTCCAGATGCTGCTCGGGGATACCGATCCCCGTGTCCTGCACCCGGAAGGCGACGATGGTGCCGCCGCGGAACACCCCGGTGGGCACCTCGTGGTCGGCCGCCGGTTCGATCCGCAGCTCGACACCGCCGTGCTCGGTGAACTTGACCGCGTTCGACAGCAGGTTGCGCAGGACCTGGCGCAGCCGGGAGTCGTCGGTGAGCAGGTCGGCGGGTGCGCCGGGCGCGGTCCGCACGGTGAAGTCGAGGCTCTTCTGGGTCGTCATCGGCCGGAAGGTCGCCTCGACGTACTCCAGGAGCTGGCGCAGCGGCACGACCTCGGGGCTGACGTCCATCTTCCCGGCCTCGACCTTCGACAGGTCGAGGATGTCGTTGATCAGCTGGAGCAGGTCGGAGCCCGCCGAGTGGATGATGCCCGCGTACTCGACCTGCTTCGGCGTGAGGTTGCGGGACGGGTTCTGTGCCAGCAGCTGGGCGAGGATCAGGAGGCTGTTGAGCGGGGTCCGCAGTTCGTGGCTCATGTTCGCCAGGAACTCCGACTTGTACTTGGAGGCCAGCGACAGCTGCTGCGCCCGGGTCTCCAGCTCCTGGCGCGCCTGCTCGATCTGCAGGTTCTTCGCCTCGATGTCGCTGTTCTGCGCGGCCAGCAGGGACGCCTTGTCCTCCAGCTCCTCGTTCGAGCGCTGCAGCTCGTCCTGCTGGACCTGCAACTCCTCGGAGCGGGCCTGCAGTTCGGCGGTCAGCCGCTGGGACTCGTCGAGCAGTTCATCGGTACGGGCGTTGGCCACGATGGTGTTGACGTTGACGCCGATGGTCTCCATCAGCTGTCCCAGGAAGTCCAGGTGGATCTGGGTGAAGCGGGTGACCGAGGCCAGCTCGATGACGCCGAGCACCTGGTCCTCGACCATGATGGGCAGCACCACCAGGGCGGTCGGCACCGTCCGGCCGAGCCCCGAGGAGATCGACACGTAGTTCGGCGGCAGCTCGTCGACGGTGATGGCGCGCCGGCTGCGCGCGGCCTGGCCGACCAGCGAGCGCCCGAAGGGGATGCGGTCGGGCCGGTCGTCCTCGTCGGGATATCCGTACGAGCCGACGAGCCGCAGTTCGCTGCCGTTCCCGGTCTCCTCCGCGAGGTAGAACGCGCCGTACTGGGCGGAGGCGAGGGGCGCGAGCTCGTCCATGATGAGCTCGGCGACCACGGACAGGTCCCGGTGGCCCTGCATGAGGCCGGAGGCCCGTGCCAGGTTGGTCTTGAGCCAGTCCTGCTCCTGGTTGGCCCGCGTGGTCTCGCGCAGCGACTCCACCATGGAGTTGATGTTGTCCTTGAGCTCGGCGACCTCGCCCGAGGCCTCGACGGTGATCGAGCGGGTCAGATCGCCCTCGGCGACGGCACTGGTGACCTCGGCGATCGCACGGACCTGCCGGGTCAGGTTGCCCGCGAGTTCGTTGACGTTCTCCGTCAGGCGCTTCCAGGTGCCGGACACGCCCTCCACCTCGGCCTGGCCGCCGAGGCGTCCCTCGCTGCCGACCTCGCGGGCGACGCGGGTGACCTCCGCGGCGAAGGCGGAGAGCTGGTCGACCATCGTGTTGATGGTGGTCTTGAGTTCGAGGATCTCGCCGCGGGCGTCGACGTCGATCTTCTTGGACAGGTCGCCCTTGGCCACCGCCGTCGTCACCAGGGCGATGTTGCGCACCTGGCCGGTGAGGTTGTTGGCCATCGAGTTGACGTTGTCGGTGAGGTCCTTCCAGGTGCCCGCCACGTTCGGCACCTGGGCCTGGCCGCCGAGGCGTCCCTCGGTGCCGACCTCGCGGGCGACACGGGTGACCTCGTCGGCGAACGCGGACAGCGTGTCGACCATCGTGTTGATGACGTCCGCGAGGGCGGCGACCTCGCCCTTGGCCTCGACGGTGATCTTCTGGCTGAGGTCGCCGCGGGCGACGGCCGTGGCGACCTGGGCGATCGAGCGGACCTGGCCCGTCAGGTTCGACGCCATCACGTTGACGTTGTCCGTGAGGTCCTTCCAGGTTCCCGAGACCCCGCGGACGGTGGCCTGTCCGCCCAGGTTGCCCGCGGTGCCGACCTCACGGGCCACCCTGGTCACCTCGTCGGCGAAGGCGGACAGTTGGTCCACCATCGTGTTGAGGGTCTCCTTCAGGGCGAGGATCTCGCCGCGGGCGTCCACGGTGATCTTCTGGGACAGGTCGCCCCTGGCCACCGCGGTCGCCACCTGGGCGACGTTGCGGACCTGCGCGGTGAGGTTGCCCGCCATGAGGTTGACCGAGTCGGTGAGGTCGCGCCAGACACCGCCGACGCCGGGCACCTGGGCCTGACCGCCGAGCCGTCCCTCGCTGCCGACCTCGCGGGCCACGCGGGTGACCTCGTCGGCGAACGCGGACAGCTGGTCGACCATCGTGTTGACGGTCTCCTTGAGCTGGAGGATCTCGCCCCGCGCCGGCACGTCGATCTTCTGCGACAGGTCGCCCTTGGCCACCGCGGTGGCCACCTGGGCGATGTCACGCACCTGGGTGGTGAGGTTGCCCGACATCGCGTTGACCGAGTCGGTGAGATCGGCCCAGGTCCCGGAGACGCCCGGCACCTCCGCCTGGCCGCCGAGGGTGCCTTCGGTGCCGACCTCGCGCGCGACGCGGGTGACCTCGGACGTGAACACGGACAGCTGGTCGACCATGCCGTTGAAGACGGTGGCGATGTCGCGCAGAAGGCCGTCCCCGTCGTCCGGCAGACGGGTCCCGAAGTCGCCGTCCCGTACGGCCGTGAGGCCGGCCAGCAGCTGTCGCAGCTCCTGGTCGCCCGGCGTGCGGTCGACTGTTTCGGTCGTCTGGCTGGTCATGCGCACCCTCGTTCCATGCCTCTTAGGTCCCTGTGCAACCTGTGCGAAAGGGACTCGGAACTACAGGCCCACTGCCGGACCACATCCTCGACGGACATCCTGTTGCACGGGACCGCCCGACGAGGAAATACGCCGCAGGCTAACCCGTAAGTGAGGTTGTGAACAAAGTGTGGTGCCAAAATCGCCAAGCCGAGGACAGGGCGGGACCAAGGCGGGGACAAGCCGAGGCCAGAGGGGTGTCCGGGAGGCGTGAGGGCGCTGTGGCGAGGGTGACGCGGGAGCCCTGATCCGACGGATCGCCGGCCTCGAACGGCGGGCTTCCCGACCGGGCGGGTCTCATGATCGGCGGGTCTCGCCCGGTGGCCCCGCGACCGGTCGGCCGCACGACAGAGCCCGCCGTCACGGTCCGGCGAGCGGGGGCTCGTGGGAACCGCGGCGGCGGGCTCTGTCACCGGCGGGGGGATGCCGGTCAGGGGTGGACTTGGGGGCGTCAGGCCACCGACGGGTCGAGCAGCCCGGCGCGGAGCCGCTTGATGATGCGGCTGATCAGGCGCGACACGTGCATCTGGGAGATACCGAGCAGTTCGCCGATCTCGGCCTGGGTGCGCTCCTCGACGAACCGCAGGTGGATGATGCGGCGCTCACGCTCGTCGAGCTCGGCGACCAGCGGCGCCAGCGAGTTCAGGTCCTCCACCAGTTCGAGCGACCGGTCGTCCTCGCCGATGAAGTCCGCCAGGACGGACTCGCCGTGCGAGCCGCTGTCGGAGGTCAGAGCCGCGTCGAGCGACGAGGAGTTGTAGCAGTTCGCCGCCTTGCGGGCCTCGATGACCTCCGCCTCGGGCAGCGACATGAGGTGGGACAGCTCGGCGGTCGTGGGGGCACGGCCCAGCCGGGTCCGCAGTTCCTCCGTGGCCTTCGCCAGCTCGACCCGCGCCTCCTGCAGACGCCGCGGCACATGGACGGCCCAGCTCGTGTCACGGAAGAAGCGCTTGATCTCGCCGACGATGTAGGGAACGGCGAAGGAGGTGAACTCCACCTCGCGCGACAGCTCGAACCGGTCGATGGCCTTGATCAGCCCGATGGTGCCGACCTGGACGATGTCCTCCATCGAGTCGCCCCGGCCGCGGAACCTGGAGGCCGCGTACCGGACGAGGGAGAGGTTCATCTCGATCAGGGTGTTGCGGGCGTACTGGTATTCCTGGGTGCCTTCCTCCAGGACGGCCAGACGGTCGAAGAACTGCCGCGACAACTCCCGCGCGTCCTTCGGCCTGACGCGCGACGGGTCCTCGATGAGAGGAAGTTCCGCCTCCTGCGTCGTCCTGGTCCCCTGCGCCGTGGCCGTTGCCCCGCCTGCCGTCACGGCTGCCATGCTGCCCACCCCACTCACCGTCGATGTTGATGACATACGCCGTGTGCCCTGCTTCTCGCGGCTCATGCCACCCAATACGGAAAGAGATCAGGACCACCGAGGATCTGGCCAGAAGTCGACGCTCCGACATGGTCGGTCCTCGTCGGAGAACTCTCGCACGGGCCGGCCGTCGACGGTACGTACGGGTGGGCCGCGGGCCGTCCCGTGTGCGGAACGGCGTTTCCCACGGCACTGTGACGGACGCTCACGGCAGCGTCGATTTCGAGACCGGGTGTTTCTTCCCCGCAGGCAGGGGCAAGCGGAATTTCGTGCTTCGGACCGGAGGCACGCCCGCGGGAACGGCTGAGCCGACTGCGGTGGCCCTCCGGCATCCCCGGAAGTCATCGTCCCTGCGGCAATCCCTCGCACGCCACCTGTTCAGGAGCGAATCCGCATGAGCATCGACTTGTCGATAAACAGCCCGGAGGAGTCCGTACCTGCCGAGGCGCGGTCCATGTCCACAGCGGCGACCACCGCGTCGGGTCCCTCGGCCCGGACCGCTGCCACGAGGCACCCGCACGACGACGCTCCTGACTCGGCGACCGACTTCGCCCGGCTGGCCGCCCTGGAGGAGGGACCCGAGCGGGACGCGGTCCGCGACGAGTTGGCGAAGGCCTGGCTGCCCATGGCCCACCGCATCGCCGGCCGGTTCCGCGACCGGGGCGAGAACATAGAGGACCTGCGCCAGGTCGCGGCCGTCGGCCTGGTGAAGGCGATAGACCGGTTCGACCCCTCCCGCGGGGCCTTCGAGAGCTACGCGGTGCCCACCATCACCGGTGAGGTGAAACGGCACTTCCGGGACCGCATGTGGGCACTGAGGGTGCCGCGCCGGGTCCAGGAACTGCGCAACAAGGTACGGGTCGCCCGGCGCGATCTCACGATGAACCCCGGTGCGCCCGAGCCGACGACGGCCGAGATCGCGGCGCACGCCGGGCTGACGGAGGACGAGGTCGGCGCGGGGATGGAGGCGATGGAGAGCTTCAGTACCCTGTCCCTGGACGCCGAACTGTCGTCCGCCGACGACAACTACAGCCTCGCGGACACCCTGGGCGATCTCGACTCCTCGTACGACATGGTCGTCGACCGTGAGGCCGCGAAGGAGGGACTGCGGCGGCTGCCGGAGCGCGAGCGGAACATCCTGTACATGCGCTTCTTCGAGGACATGACGCAGAACCGCATAGCCGACCAGCTCGGCATCTCCCAGATGCACGTCTCACGGCTCATCACCCGCAGCTGCGCACGGGTGAGGGACGAGGCGCTGGGCGCCCAGGCCCGCCCCGGCCGCGGGGGCGCCGACGGCAGGACGGGTGCCGCGTGACGCGGCACGACGGTCACGGCGGCGGACGCGGCGCCCCGCCCGGCAGTCCCGAGCCCGCGGTGGACCCGAGACCGGGTGATCAGGGAGCGAACCGGATGCTGATGCCCGATCCCGGGACCCTGCGCAAGCTCGTGGGGGAGTACGAGGCACTCGTGGCGCGGCAGGCCGGGAGCGGCGCGGTGAAGGCGGACCGGCGGGCGCAGGACCTCGCCTACACCCTCTGCGTCTCGACCGGCACCCGTGACGTGAACCTGGCTCTGAGGAAGGCGCGCAGCCACATCGCCGCCGCGCAGGGACCCGTGGCGCCGATCCCCCTGCGGCCCACCGGGCCCGGGGCCACCGAGCCCCATGACACGGGCGAGGCCGTCGCGTAGCGCCTCTTCGGGCCGGTCGCACACGGGTGCGGCCGGCCCGCCGTGTGCCCGGGGAACACCCGAGTGACGAGGGAACGTCCGTGCGACGGCGTAGGGTGGGCCCCGGGGTGAGACCGGTGGACCTGAGGGACAGCACGGACAGCTCGTCGTCGATGCGACCGTCGGACGACGGCCGACCGACGCGAACCGTCCGGCAGGCGGCACACCCGGCGCTCGCCGCCCACCCCGTCCGGACCCCGCGGCCGAGCCGCCGGAAGGACCGGGCCGCGCTGCCCCCGACAGGAGCGCCGACGTGACGACGACGGCCACCGAGCCGACGACCGGCGCGCCCTTCGGGCACCCCGCGCTCTTCTACCGCGACGACCAGGAGTACCTGGCGGGCACGGTTCCCTTCATCCGGGAAGGGCTCGCGGCCAAGGAGCCCGTGGCGGTGGCCGCCCCCGCCGCGCGGCTCGAACTGATCACGGCGGCACTGGGCCCGGTGGCGGAGACCGTGCACCTCGTCGACATGACCCTGGCCGGCCGCAACCCCGGCCGCATCATCCCCTCGGTCCTGCGAGCCTTCGCCGATGCCCGGCCGGGCGTCCGCGTCCGTATCATCGGCGAGCCGATCTGGCCCGGCCGCACCCCCGTGGAGTACCCCGCCTGCATCCAGCACGAGGCCCTCATCAACGAGGCGTTCAGCGGCCGGGAAGTGACCATCCTGTGCCCGTACGACGCCCGTTCCCTGCCGCAGGACGTGCTCGACGACGCCCACGCCACCCACCCCGTCCTCATCACCGGGGGACGTGAGTGGCCCAGTGAGACGTACGACCCCGAAAAGGTGCTCGCGCGCTGCAACGAACCGCTGTCCCCCCGGCCCGGCGCGGAGACCTTCCGCTACGACGCGGACGCACTGCCCGCCGCCCGTGACTTCGCACTCGCTCAGGCGCGGAAGCGGGGGATGAGCGCGGACCGGCTGCAGGATCTGGCCCTGGTCGTCGCCGAACTGACCACGAACAGTGTGGTGCACGCGGGTGGCACGGGGACGCTGTGCCTGTGGGCGGAGAACGAGCAGATCGTCTGCCAGGTACAGGACTTCGGCCGGCTGGCCGACCCGCTCGCGGGCCGTCGTCCCGCGCACCCCGGCCAGATCGGCGGTCGGGGCCTGCTGCTCGTGCACTACCTCTCGGACCTGGTGCGCCTGCACACCGACGACACCGGCACCACGATCCGCAGCTACGTCTCACGCGTCTGAAGCACACGCAAGCATCCCAAGCACGCGCAAGCACGCGAAGGGGCCCGGATCCGCAACGGATCCGGGCCCCTTCGCGTCGCGGGCCCCGCTACCGGGCCCCGTCCTCGTGTGCCGAGCGCGCGGCCTCGGTCTCGGTGCGGGCGCCCGCCGTGGCGAGGTCACCACCGGAGCTCTCGAGATGCGCGCGCACGAACCACTGGAACTGTTCGAGGGAACGCAGCTGCTCGATGAGCAGGTCCTCCGTCACCGGGTCGAACTTACCGACCTCGGCCAGTGCCGCGCGATGGCTCTCGACGATGCCCGTGTAGACCAGGTCGAGGGCGCCGAGATGGGCGATCGCGTCCGCTCGCCCGACGTCGTAGTCGTCCCAGGTCCGCTCGGCGACGAGGGCGCCGGGTGTCCCCAGGGGCACCCCGCCCAGCGCCGAGACCCGCTCGGCGGTGTCGTCGGCCATGACGCGGACCCGGTCGACCTGAGGGTCGAGCATTTCGTGAATGGCGATGAAATGCGGGCCGACCACATTCCAGTGAATGTGCTTCAGTGTGAGCGAGAGGTCATTGAGTGCGTGCAGCCGCAGCCGGAGCAGTTCGATAACCCTCCCGCCGTCCTGGACGCTGAGTCCGGGGACGGTGTACTTGGGTTCAGTTCGAGACGACGTCATTCCTCATTCCTCCCTGGGAATTCATGGTGCGGAGTGGTGGGGGCGACAGCCGGTGTCTGAAGGCTCACGGCCCTCCTACCAGCGGTACCAGCGTCCACGGCGGCCACCGGAGGTGGGCCGCACGACGAAACCGAGCAGCCAGACGACCAGCACGACGACCGCGATCCACCACAGCGCCTTGAGCGCGAAACCCGCACCGAAAAGAAGAAGGGCGAGCAGAAGAACAAGAATGATGGGAACCATTGTTATCAACCTCCAGGACTTCTGGTTCCCTGCTTTCCCGGGGGTACGCCTGCTCTTTTCGAAGGCGGCACGCTTTTCCCTGTGCAGGCCTTCGCACGGACGTTCGCGGATCCGTGCGGTGGACGGCCGGTGCGGGCCCGATCGGGCCGCTGCGCGGAAACCGCTGGGAATGGGGTCCGGGCGGCAGGGTATTGGCTGCCACAGGAGGACGGCGGCCGGCGCACACCGGCCGCGGTGTTCCGTTCGCAACTCGACCATGGGAAGGAAGCAGCGACGTGACCACCGACAGAATCTGGTCGTACACACCGGCCAGCGGATACGCGGAGGGACTGCTGCTCACGGGGTTCACGGTCGCCGCGTCCGACGGGACCTTCGGGCACGTGGACCGGCAGGTGGACGAATCCGGGATGCGGCATCTGATCGTCGACACCGGCGGCTGGTTGTTCGGCAGAAGCGTCCTGGTCCCCGTGGGCCTGGTCACCTCCATCGACCCGGAGGCCCAGGAGATCAAGGTGGCGTGCACCGAGGACGAGATCAGGGCAGCGCCCCGGTTCACGACCGACCGCGAGACGCTGGACCCCGACTATCTCGCCGGTGTCGGCCACTACTACCGGAGCCTGCCCCCACGGCAGGCGACCACGACCTGAGCCGGCGCGACGCGTCCGCTGCAATGGATGGGGATTCAGGGGGAAGGCGGACTCCGTAGGGGCGCGGAGCGAGGAGACAGCCATGATGCCGATCACGACCGCGCAGCCACTCGTCCCCGCGACGAGGCGCAGGTGATGGCGATGCCGGGGACGGTGACCGGTCCGTGAAGCCGCTCGACGGCTCCGGGCCGGCACCGGGCATCGAAGAACCGGAGTGCAGGGACACGACGCATATGGACCGAACCGACACGACCGCCATCGCGGCCGGGGCCAGTCCGCCCGACGCGATGACATGGGCCCCGGCCGGCGCACCGGCCACGACCGCGGCGGTGACCACGACCGCGGCGACGGCCCCGGCTCCCGCCCCGGCCCCCATCACGACCGCGGCGATGGCCCGCGCGTACGCCCGGAGCGTGGTGCTCGAACAGTGGAACAACGCCGACCGCACGGCGACGGAGGCGGCGCTCATCGATCTCTCGCTGGTCGTCTCGGAGCTGGCCGCGAACGCCGTCCGGCACGGGGGAGGGCTGGCCGGTTTCGAGGTGACGCCCACACGTCAGGGCGTACGGCTGGCCGTGCACGACAACAGCGACGTCGTCCCGGCCGCCGCGTTCGGCCCGGGAAGCCTGCCGACCAAGCACCACGGCAACGGTTACGGCTGGCCGGTCATCATCCGGCTGGCGCGTGACATCGCCGTCGATCTGCGGCCGGGCGGCGGCAAGACCGTCAGCGTGCTCGTCCCGCTCGTCTGACGGACGCGGACGACCGCGGCACGCCGACGGCCCCGGACGATTCCGGTCCGAGGCCGTCCTGGGACGGTTCCTGCCGAGCGGCGGTCCTCACCACGGCAGGAACACGTGGATGTCCTTGCCCTTGTCGGTCACCACCACGCTCACCTGGTCGCACAGCGTGTGGATCAGATGCCACCCGACACCGCCGTCACCCCGGCCGGGATGGAACGGGCGCGGCGCGGGCGGTGTGGTGCTGGTGTCCCGCATGGTCACGTGCACGCCGTCGAACGTACGCCGCAGCCGCAGCTCGAAGGGGCCCGGCGCGTACTGCACCACATTGGCCGCCAGCTCCGTGACGACCAGCAGGATGTCGTCCCAGTGCTCGGGTGCGGCCGGTGGCGAGAGGCGTGTGAGCGCAAGGAGGAACTCCTCCGCGGCGAGTCGTGCGCCCGTCACATTGGGCAGCTCGCCCGGGAAGGTGGTCGTCCGGGTGTACATCTCCTCAGAAGGCAGTTTGTCGTCCCAACGCGGCTCGGTCGCCATTGCGCCTTCCCCAGCCCACTCCCCACAGGGCTGTGCTGATCCTGTGCTTCCACCGCTGCTGCTTCCCGAGGGCGAGGGGTCTACTCGTCCGGGTCCGGTGGGGATGGTAGGTGAACCGGAACGCAGTGGTCTCTGATGATTCCTGTGTGATCGGCGAGTACCACGATCGGACGGACTCATGGGTGCTTGTCCGCCACTGATTCACGGGTCTGTTTCGGCCGGGCGGGGGCACAAGGAGTTGCGGGACGGGAGCCGCTCCCGTCCCGCAACCGGAAAGAGGAGAATCCGTGCTCGGCATAGCAGCTGCAGTCCTGTTCTTCATCGCGTTTCTGATCAACGCCGCGGACATCGCGACCAATGACACTTTCACCTCGACGAACGTGATGCTCATCGGTCTGACGGTGCTGGCGCTCCACGTCGCCGGGGTCGGCACCGGGTGGGGGAGCAGGAGCCGCAGGCGGTGAGGTGCGAGTCACCGCCAAGGCTCGCACACAGCATGAGAACGGACCGCATGGTGACCTCCTGTCGCCGTGCGGTCCGCGCGTCGTGGACCGCCTGACCGCCCGAATGTTCCACCGGTCATATCCAGGTGTCGAACCACATCCTGGAGTGCCAGCCGGAGTACGGGATCGTCGCACCCGTGTAGATGGGGAAGAAGTAGACGAAGTTCCAGACGATCAGCAGCACCACGGCGCCCGCGGCGACCGTCCCCAGCGTGCGCCGTCTGCCGCCCGCCCCCGGCGGTCCCACGAGGGCGCCCGCCGCCATCGCGACCGCCAGGCACAGATACGGCACGAAGACGACCGCGTAGAAGGCGAAGATCGTACGGTCCTGGTACTGGAACCACGGCAGATAGCCGGCGGCCACCGCGCACAGGACTGCCCCCGCCCGCCAGTCGCGGCGCAGGGCCCACCGGAAGAGCAGATACAGCAGGGCGAGACACGCGGACCACCACAGCAGCGGGGTGCCCAGCGCGAGGACCGTCTGGGAACAGCCCGAGGCCGTGCGGCAGCCGTCCTGGACGAAGTCCGTCTCGTACGCGTAGGCCACCGGACGGCCCTGCACGAGCCAACTCCAGGGATTCGACTCGTACGGGTGCGGCGAGCTCAGCCCCACGTTGAAGTCGTAGACCCGGCTCTCGTAGTGCCACAGGCTGCGCAGGGCGGCCGGTATCCACGACCACGGGCCACCGCGGCCCTCCGCCCAGTGCCGCCCCCAGCCGCCGTCGGACAGGAACCAGCCGGTCCAGGTGGCGAGATAGCCGGCCACGGCCACCGGCACCACGGAGAGCACCGACCAGCCGGCGTCCTTGCGCAGAACGGCGAGGTACGGCCGACGGGCCCCGGCGACGCGGCGTGAGCCGACGTCCCACAGCAGGGTCATGGCCATGAAGAACGCCAGGAAGTAGAGGCCGTTCCACTTGCAGGCGGCGGCCAGGCCGAGGAGCAGCCCGGCCGCGACACGCCACGGCCGTACGCCCGTGCCGACCCGTTCGGCCGTGTCCGCGTCGGGGCCCGCGAAGCCGTCCTCGTCCACGGGCAGACCCGCCGCGAGCCGGGCCCGCGCCCGGTCCCGGTCGATGAGCAGGGCCCCGAACGCCGCCAGCACGAAGAACATGACGACGAGGTCGAGCAGCGCCATGCGGCTCATCACGAAGTGCAGGCCGTCCAGGGCCATCAGCAGTCCGGCCAGACAGCCCAGCGTCGTCGAACGGAACAGCCTGCGGCCCGTCCGGCACAGCATCAGCACCGACAGCGTGCCGAGCAGCGCCACCATGAAACGCCAGCCGAACGGATCGAGGCCGAACATCCACTCGCCGACGGCGATCACCCACTTGCCCAGCGGCGGATGTGCGACGAAGGCCCCGGCGTCGGAGAGCGGGATCACCTGGGGGTCCGCGAGGACCTTCGGGTCGGCGACCTTGCGGTCCGGCCAGGTGCCCTCGTAACCGAGCCGGAGCAGTGACCACGCGTCCTTGGCGTAGTACGTCTCGTCGAAGACGAGGCGCCGGGGGCGGCCCAGATGCCAGAAGCGGATGGCTCCCGCGAGGGAGGCCACCAGGAGCGGGCCCAGCCAGCCCATGGCCCTGGCGAGCCGGTGGGCCGCCACCGGGCCGAGACCGAGGGCTTCGCCCAAGCGGGTGCCCGGCTCCGGGAACGGCGGGACGAGGAGATCCCGGGTGTCGGTGCGCGGGGGCGCCACGAACCCGAAGCGGCGCAACCGCTCCGCCCAGGCACCGGGTTCCGGCTTCACGGTCTTCGTACGCGCGTCGGCGTCGGAGCCGGCTGCGAAGCCCGGCTCCGACGCGGTGTCACTGATCACGGGGTCATCGTAGGGAACGGGATCACGGACAACGCGGCGGCTAGGGCCTGTCTGTCAGTTCCCGTCGTCGCCCGGCAGACGGGAACTGACAGACAGGCCCTAGGCGGCCGGGTTGGCCACCTCCGTGACCTTCCAGCGCTGGTTGGCGCCGGAGTTGGGTGTCCACAGCGTCACGGCCGCACCCTCGTTCGTGGCCTGGCCGCCGACTTCGAGGAGCCGTCCGGTGGCCGCGTTGACGAGGGTCCAGGTGCCGTCGCCGGTCGACGACATGACCCACTGGGTGGCCCTGTCGCGCGGGCCGGTGTCGGCCTCCAGCACCGGGGCGCCGTCACGGACGGCCAGCCGCTTGCCCTCCACCGGGTTGCTGAACACGTACCGCTGCCGGTTGCCGGTGTCGCCGGAGATCTGGCGCAGCTTCCACTGCTGACCCGGCGCGTCGGCCGTCGCGCCCCTGATGACGAGGCCCGTGCCGTTGTCGGCGACGGTGAGGGCCTTGCCGCTCTGGACGCCGGTCAGCTCGTAGGAGCGGCCCCTGCGCAGTTCGGCGGCGTCCTTCGCGACCCCCGAGACACCCTTGACCAGGAAGGAGGTCACGGACTGGGCGGGCACGGTGACGGTGGCCCTGCGGTCGCTCACCTCGACGGCCCTGCGCTTCTCCAGCTTGCCGTCGGCGCTGGTCACCACGGGGGTGACGGTGGCGTTGCGGCCGACCTTGCCGAACTTGGAGAGGTCGACCGTGACCGTACGGGACTCGGTGGTGCTGTTGACGTGGACGACCGTCGCTCCGTCGCCCTTCTTGGAGACGGCGGCGGCGCTCGACGTGTCGTCCGTCTTGATCAGCCGGTCACCGGGCTTGATGTAGTGCGTGAAGTTGCGGGCCGTGTCGAACTTCGTGTTCGTGTAGATGGGGCACGACTTCAGGGTGTCCGCGGAGGTGCAGCTGAACGAGAGCTGGATGCTGCCCCAGTTGCCGCCCTTGGCGGACTCGCCGCCCGGCTTCATGTTGTCGTAGTCCTCGACGGGCTGCCAGAACACCCAGGCCCTGGGCTCCAGTTCGCGCAGATCATCGACGATGCGCTGGGCGAGGCCCAGGCCCGGCCGCATGTCCGTGAAGCTCTGCCCGTCGCCCCAGTCGCCCTCGACCTCGCTCTGCCACAGCGGTTTGTCGGCCGCCTTCGCGAGGTCCCGTACGGTGGTGCGCTGGCCGGTTCCGTAGGTGTGGACGTTCAGTTGGCCGACCAGGTCCCGTACTTCCTGCGGGTAGGTGTTCCAGTTCGTCGCGAAGATGGACGGGTTGGTCTCGTCCATCGCCGAGATCTCCGCCTTGGCCTTCGCCTTCTTCAGCGCGGGCGCCAGGGCGGCGATCACCTTCTGCTGGAGCTCGGGGCCGATGTGCGCCCCTTCCTGACGGCCGCCGACGGGCTCGCCGTCGGCGCCCAGCCGGGTGCTCCAGTAGGTGGTGTTGGGCTCGTTGAACGGGTCGACGGTGTCGACCTCGATGCCCTCGGCCTTCTCAAGACGCCTGGTCGCGCCCGCGAGGTAGGCGGCGAAGTCGTCGACCGACTCCGTCCTGAGCTGGTCCTCGGCGGCGTTGAAGCCGCCCGACACGTAGCCGCTCTTCGTCATGAACCACGGCGGGGAGTTGCTGAACGTCTCCCAGTGGTCGATGTCGTCCTTGATCCGGTCGACCCACCAGCGCTGGGTGGCGTCGGCGTCCTCGTTCCAGTCGGCCGGGTCGTCGGCGCTCCACCAGTCGGTGTCCTCCCGGGTGGTGCCCGCCGGAGCCTGCCACCAGCCCTCCACCGCACCGCCGGCCCGCAGATAGTCCTTGACGTCCGGGGCGTTGCCACCGCCGATGTTGTACCGGGCGATGTTCAGCGCCAGTCCGTCGTCCCCGAAGAGAAGCTTCGCGAGTCTCTCGCGTATCTCCTTCGGATAGCCGCCGGTCACGTTGGCGAACCAGACGAGGCTGGTGCCCCACCCCTCGAACTTCTGCTGCTCGTACGAGGGGTCGGGCCGGACGGTGACCGACGGGATGTCCGCCGCCGGGGCCTGCGCGGTGGACGGGGGCGCCAGGGTGAGGGCGGCCCCGGTGGCCAGCGCGGTGAGTCCGGCGGCTCCGAGGAGACGTCTGCTGCGGGTACGGCGTGCCATCGTGTGCTCCCAACTGAGGTGTGGTCGCTGCGCGGTGGATTTCAACGGTGCGGGGGAGGGGCGCGGGGAGGGCGGAGCGGGTGCGGTCATGCGGTGGGCTGGTGCAGTACGGCGATGCCCCTCGGGCCCAGGACGAGACCGCCGCCGGTGCCGGTGGTGCCGACCAGGACCTCTCCGGCGAGACCCGTCAGGGCCACGTCCTCGTCGGTGCGGTTGACGAGGAAGAGGAAGCGGCCGTCGGGACCGCGGCGCACGGTCGACTCGACCGATCCCCGTGCGTCGGCGGGCAGTTCGCTCTCGACGCCGGCCGGGCCGAGCAGCGCGGGCAGCAGCCCGGCGAGCCCTTCGGCACCGAGCCGGGTGGAGACGTACGCGGCCGAACCCTGGCCCACGGCACGGCGGGTGACGGCGGGCCGCCCGGCGTACGCGCCGCTGCGGTAGTGGGCCAGCACGTCGACCGAGGGGTCGGTGACGTCGATCCGGTCGGTCCACAGGGTGCCCGTGGCGTCCCCGTCCAGCTCGACGGAGTCACCGTCGAGCAGCGGGCCGAACTCCTCGATGCGGATACCGAGCAGTTCACGCAGGGCGCCGGGGTGACCGCCGAGCCAGATGTGGTCGTTCTCGTCGACGACGCCCGAGAAGTACGTGGTGACGAGGTGGCCGCCGGCCTCCGCGTACCGGGTGAGCTCCTTGGCGAGCGGGGCCGGGACCACGTGCAGCACGGGGGTGATCAGGACGTCGTACCGGTCCAGGTCGGTCGTCGTGGTCACGACGTCGGCCCGGACACCGAGGGTGTGCAGCGCCGAGTACCAGTCCAGGGCCTCCTGGCGGTAGTCGAGGAGCGCGGAGGGGTGCGAGTCCTGCTCGCTCGCCCACCAGGACTCCCAGTCGTAGACGATGCCCACGCGGGCCGGTTCGCGTTCGGAGCCCGCGACCGGTGCCAGCGCCTTGAGGGTCTGCCCCAGTTCGACGACCGCGCGGAAGACCTCGCTGTCGGCACCGGCGTGCGGCACCATCGCGGAGTGGTACTTCTCGGCGCCCGCCGCCGACTGGCGCCACTGGAAGAAGCACACGGCGTCGGCGCCGTGCGCGACGTGCAGCAGCGAGTCGCGGGCCAGGTCGCCCGGCCGCTTGGCCACGTTGACGGGCTGCCAGTTGACCGCGCTGGTGGAGTGCTCCATCAGGAACCACGGCTGCCCGCCCGCTATCCCGCTGGTGAGGTTGGCGGAGAAGGACAGCTCGTCGCGGTCCTGCGGGCCCGGGTGGACGTAGTGGTCGTTGGAGACGAAGTCGATCTCGCCCGCCCAGTCCGGGTAGTTCATGCCCTTGGTGTTGCCCATCACCATGAAGTTGGTGGTGACCGGCACACCTGGCGTGATCTCCCGCAGCACCTCCCGCTCCGCGATCAGGTACTCCTTCAGCGCGTCGGAGGAGAAGCGCTTGAAGTCGAGCTGCTGTGTGGGATTGGGGTGGGAGCCGGCCAGCCGGGGCGGCAGGATCTGACCCCAGTCGCTGTACCGCTGCGACCAGAACGCCGTGCCCCAGGCGTGGTTGAGGGCGTCCAGGGTGGTGTAGCGGGCGCGCAGCCAGTCGCGGAAGGCGTGGGCCGCGTCGTCCGAGAAGTCGTAGATGTTGTGGCAGCCCAGCTCGTTCGAGACGTGCCAGGCGACCAGTGCCGGGTGGTTCGCGTACCGCTCGGCCATCGTGCGTACCAGGCGCAGCGCGTGGTCGCGGAAGACGGGCGAGGTGGGCCGCCAGTGCTGGCGCGCCCCCGGCCACACCGTCTCGCCGGAGGCGGTCACCGGAAGGATCTCCGGGTGCGCGGTGGTGAGCCAGGGCGGCGGGGAGGCGGTGGCGGTGGCCAGGTCGACGCCGATGCCGCCCGCGTGCAGGAGGTCCATGACCTCGTCGAGCCAGGCGAAGTCCCACTGGTCCGGGTCCGGCTGGATGCGGGCCCAGGAGAAGATCCCCACGGAGACCAGGTTGACACCGGCCTCCTGCATCAGCCGGATGTCCTCCTCCCACACCTCGCGAGGCCACTGCTCGGGGTTGTAGTCGGCGCCGTACGCGAGTCGCGGGGTGCGGTCACCGTCCGGCCCGTCCAGCTTGGACAGGAGGGTGGAGATCATCGTGGTCCTTCCGGGGTTTCACGGGGTCCCGGCGGGGCGGGGCCAGCGGGTGGGTGCCGGCGGGGGGGGCCAC